>NZ_JARVCN010000183.1:0-6711 GCF_038442745.1 Crocosphaera sp. Alani8 | reverse complement strand
CTGAAGCCCCAATATCTTGTTGAGCTAATGAGAAAATTCTCATTAATATTGACAATTGTACAGCTTTGTTCTGAGTTCTGACACTTTCCTACTAATCTTCTTCTTGAATCATTAGTTCGATTTCGTTTTTGACTTGATTAACATAGTCATTATGTCTTGCCACATCATATTGAGGTCTTAGAACGCAAGCATTTACGGCTGCTTGAACTATTTCTTTAGCAGTAATTTTTCCTGCTGAGAACTCTGTTTCTAGTACATAGTAACCAGGAATTCCTTCTTTTTTAAAATCTCCTCTATATGCCATTGTAGCTAGAGTTTGAGGTGCAATATCAGATTGAGCCTCAAGGCTACAATTAGAGTTTGTTTGTGGTACTTCTGCTTTAACACCGATAGGAAGCAGAATCATACTTGTTGCGGCTATTAGTAATGAAGCTGGATAGGACTGCCATTTTAATTTCATTTCTTTACTCCTGATTTTTGCTCAGTTTAGTTCCGTTTATTAAGTTAGTTGACTTGTTTAACTTACTTACGAGTATCTCAATTATTTTTGGTAGAAACAATACGGTTTTGTTCCAGAAAAGTTCAGGAAAAAGTTCAGGTATTCAGATTTTTTCCACTACATGGGAATCACTACCTCACTACCGAATTTAGATCCACATATCATACTCTGACCAAAAAGGTCCAAAACCCACAGCTTATTGTTCCCGTCCTTGTTCGTTGTTATAGTCGAACTTGTTGTTGAAGGGAATTTTTTTTTGCAGGAGAACGGTCTCAATGATAATCGGCTGATAAGGTGATTATCGTTGAGGCACAGCATCGTTATTGATATGATGCTCTGTCTCTCCTCTCTTAAACAATCAAACAAACACCTCACGGACTTTGGCCCCTTCCATCACTGGGGTCACGTGATTAACGTTTATATCTGTCCAAGTTTTGCAATTTTTGGCAAGTTCCAGAGAATCCTTGGCTTCAACAAGAACCCAGCCTTCAAGTAAGGTTGTTGAGACATAAGTATCAATTACTTTCACCGTTTCAAGACTGTTATTCCCAAAAGCTAAATATCTTTCATACGCTTCATTTCGGTGTTCAGGTGTAACTTCAAAATAAATCATAAATAACATCTTCATGTCCTCTTGTGTTAAGGCTAAATAGATCACTTGAAAGAGCGTTTTTATTCTGTTTGTCTGTGATCTTTTTATAGTGTCAATATATCCTTGCGATATGTCTTTAAGATGAAGGTTTTGTTGCTTTCGTATGATGTCGTGAATATGAGGGAAGGGGTTATTAGCAGAGAAAACCAGTCACCCTTAGCCCTCTTCTGTCACTCTCCGAAAATCAAAGTAAAATAAAAAAGCGACAAACGGCTAAAAAGCAGAGGGGACAATAGTTGGCTATAATCTTCGGGACGAGAAGATAATCCGTGAGAAAAGACAAAAACAGGTATTTTTTGTTTTTCTAGAGTTTGGGGAATATAAACATCAACATAAAAACTACGCTCTCGACTTTTATCCGTAAGCTGCCAGACTTGTTTGATAATTTTATAATCTCCTGGTTTTCTTAAATCTTTTAATAAAGAATAATCAACTGAGGGTGTAGTTTTGACTTCTTCAGTGGTCCACTGCTCAAGGTTAGTAACCAAGAGATCAGTGGCTAAAATTAAATGCTTAATTTTTTGCTCAAGTCCTTCAAGTAAGTCCCCTTGAAGTTGAATATTGGTTGGGTATTTTTTAAGGACATTTAATAACGTTAACCCCTCGGGGTCTAAGGACGCTGAAACCATCGCCCCTCTTAAGGCATATTTTCCATTAATCCCCCCTTGGATTGTTACTCCGTCGCCAACAATAGTGAGCATATTTTCTCCTATTGAGCTATTAAAAAAACGAGAAATTAAAACAGGATTTATATCAAGTTTTCTGACTAAGATGCTACGAAACTCATCTTGTTGTTCTGTGGTCAGTTTATCCAAATAAAACCTCAAATCTTCATTGATTATTCCATGTTTGGCAAAGATTTCTAAAGATTCTATTCGTAAAGACAATAGTAAAGGTCCATAAGAAAGATAGAGTTTCTCTGCTGCTTTGACCTGAACTTCCCCTTTGACAAAACGCCATAACGTATGCTGTATAAGGGATACACCGAATGAGCGAGGGGTCATTACTGGGTACAAATAGAAGAAATACTTAACATTTCTATTGCTTTTTGTTGTAGTTCAGTGGGTCGAGTTATCTTGTCAAAAACGTATTTCCCACTCTCTAAAGTATACTCAACTGTATTCAAGCAAATTGTTCCCAAATCTTCTATTAAGGTACGGAAGCTGTGAACTGGTAAGTTATCTTCAGTACGTTTTTTTCTGTCTTTAGCAACGGCAGAATCACTACGACTAGCTTTGATAACATCTTGATAGTTATCATCAATTTCTTCATCTTCAAATAATAAAGGAGCTAATTTTTGTTTTAAATGCCATTCTACATAATAAGCCAACATACACAAGAAAATATGTGCTTTCACTCTGTCTCCCTTGTAATGATATATAGGACGCACTTTTAAATCAATAGATTTATAACAACGGAAAGCTTCTTCCACTGAAGATAAACTTTTATAAGCTTTGACCACTTCAAATCCATTCATCAGAGTTTTATCTACAGAAGTTCTTAAAATATAAACCCCATCTAAAGCTATTTCTTGGTCAATTAATTCTTGTTTTCGCTCATAAGTAAAGCTTAAATCTGTGATGTCTAAATTATAGTATTTGTTGATTTTATACTTGTTTAAGACCTTTCCCACTCTTAAAGCTATTTTATCCGCTCCTTTCAAAGCTCTTTTTTCTCTTTTTATAGCTTTAATAATTAACTCGAATTGTTCTTCTGCTATTCGTAATAATGCCTCTCTTTGTTTTTTATTTTTAGCAGCAATCAAAGGATTTCGACAAGCGACTAATCTTTCATTCGGGTAATCTTCGCTTTCAAATTCAACTAGATTAACTTCATCAAATAATCCTAATTGAATTGACTCTACTTCTGCTAATTTCCTAATGCTTGCCTTAGTTAAACCACTAATATAATCTAATCCTTCCACTGGTTTTACTAACTCTTTAATATTTGAAGATGTTAATATCCCTCTATCTGTTACCCAAACTACATTATGAACTCTAAACCGTTTCCTTACTTTTTCTATTTGACTTTCTAATGTGCTAGTATCTGAGGTGTTTCCTTCAAAAACTTCTACAGCGATAGGACAGCCATTTTTGTCACAGAGTAGTCCAAAGACTATTTGAGTTTTTCCTTTTTTCTTATCTCGATTATATCCATATTTTCCTAATTCACATCCCTGTCCTTCCAAATAAGTTGAGGTAACATCATATAAAACTAATGAGCCATTCTTGAGATGAAGACTAGCTAATTTATTTTCAATTTTTTCTTGTTTATTTAATAACCAATCTAGGGCATCATAGAGTTCATTCTCATCAGCTTTTTCTAAATTTAATACTTTTCCTAAACTATGACTACAAGTTTTTTCATGAAATCCTCTAGCTGTGGCCAATTTGGATTTAGGATTAATAATTCTAGCAATGATCATCCCTATAACTAAGTTTCTGACTCGAGAGTTCTTAAGAGCAATAATCTTATCTAAGCCTAACTTTTTAATTGTCTCTAATATGACCATCACATGACCATGAGGACGACTTCTTATTACTTCAAAATTATCGGTTATCGTCTCAGTTATTGAAACTTTAGCCCCTTTTAAGACGAGTTTCATATTATCAACAACTTCATCTGGCAATGTTGATAGATTGGCCAGGGTTCTTTTTTTGACTTGATCTCCTTCTCTGTAAGATTCGCGAAGAAGAACAGCTGGAGGGGAATTTCTATTAGGAACTCTTTCTATATACATGACTACTATTTTAGCTTAGTTCCCTTATGATTGTCCATTAAGAAATATTACGATTTACATGGGTACAGTATCGGAGCCTAATCTCTGTATCCCTTCATAGATAAGGTTTTTAGGACTTTATAGTAGTTTTGTACGGGGGAAGTTCAGTTTGACAGGAAGTAAACTGAGGAATGTCAACAAATATCCTAAAAGGAGTCGGGTAATTTTAGCTCTGTTCAACATTTTATTCAACAACTTTGAGCAAAGGAGTATTTATATTCTAAGACTACTGGTTGTAAAGGATGTTCTGGGTAGGGGTAAACACAAGAGAAACTTTTAAATTAAATGGCATTGTTCGGCTCCAAACCTGTAGAGGTAAGCAGGGTTTTTTTGACACATAGAGACATTGCCACATTCTGCTTATAGTAGCCAGCTTAGTTGATAAAGACTGGGTAAACCGTCTCCTGTCCATCATAAGTAATCACGGAGCCATCAATGCTCTCAAATAGTGGCTCTCCGTAGTGTAAAGCCTTATAGTCCTTGCCCTCTAGTGAGCTGTGGATAGTACCCATGATGACTTTCCTAAGGAAGATCCAAGTAAATAATCATCCAGCCTTAGTTATGTTACGAACTGGTGGAAAATAGGGATCTCTGGTATGAAGGCTGGATGATTGTTATTCTGGAAGTCCCCTAGTGTGGGGAAACAGCACCACCTCCTGGAACTCAAAGACCTCAATCACATCTGGGAACTCTGGTTGTTGCCCTTCGTTCAACAGATGCAGGTAATCCAATCCATGCTTGACTACCACTCACTGGTGCCAAATAACCATAAAGGGCAAAGTCATACCATTCAAGAATATAAGCTACTATTGCCCCAAGATTATTTCGGCTGCAAAAAACTGGCGCTTCCAGTTGAATTTTCATGGCTTAAGTTTTAGACCAAAGGCTATGGTTGTACTTGAGCTTTTTCTAATAAAGTGTAATGCAATCATTCATGACTACATTAGGGGAAAAGTCTGGCCCTAATTTCTAATCCCCAATCCCCAATCCCCAGAACAGAAATTTTGGCTAACCCCTTGACAAGCATCATGACTGATCTACTGACACTACCTATTTTTTGCCAGTTGCTTCTTCTTTAGTTAATTCCCCATTTCCGTCTTTATCAAGTTTAGTAAATTTTCTCTTGGCTTCTTCTTCAGTCTTTTTTTCTCCTTCTTTGGCTTTGACTACATAGTAATCTATAAATTCAGCAGCGGTTACTTTTCCTGCCTGATTGACATCAATTTCAGCAAAGGTCTCCACAGGTATGAATTCAACTTCAGAGATGTCTGAAGTTGTTGATTGGCTCTTGTTTGACGGCTGCCCACAACTGATCAAGCTAGTGGTCAAGATTAAGAATGCGAGCAGTTGTGTCAAGTTTCTAATAGCTATGTTTCTAGACATCTTCATTTTCCTTTTTTTTGTTGATTGAGTTTAAGATTAATCCTTGCTTATCCGTTATTATCCCTCTTCTGTCAGACTCCGAAAAATGGGGGTCAAACCCTGTTTCTCTTGTAAGGTGTTGTTGGCTGTAATGAGAGAAATTAGTAGGAATTTCGGAAAGTGACAGAAGAGGGATAAGAGGGCTAATCGGAGATCGCTTGTCTCAAACTGACGGGAGCGATCTACTGATAATACCTGTTACTTAGGCTCCCTCAAACAATTTGCAATGCCACTCTCTCTGCTAAGGGCATATTCCAGGGGACAATCTTTTTCTCTGGTCCTAGTAATTGTTTCCTCAGATTGGCATCCAATTTTGCTTGTTCTAAAATCTCCGTTCCGCTTTTAGTGCCGTGAATACCAATCCAGCGAATACTGTACTTGGTAGCTCTTAGCCACTCGTAAAGAGCACCAGCCTCATGGTCCTCGCACCCTCGGTAAAACAATAATTCATCAAATACCATCACGGTGCCACTATGAATGCGGTCTGTTAGGGAGTAAAGAGCCGTTTTTGTTGATGAGAAGACATCGCAGTCAAGGTGAACCATGTCCACAGGCGATGAATGCTCTTTCAGAAATCCCTCGAGGGTGTCTTCAAATCTTCCTTCTATGAGGGAGACATTATACCGGCTGTAGTCCCAGTACCAGTGCCAAACTCTAACCATAAACGGGAGCGGCGATCCCTTGGTATCCTTTCTCGACAGACGTACTCTAAGGGGGGATGAGGGAGTTGCATCGATCTCAGGGTTGTTTGAGCGGAGATAACGAATTCTTTTTTGTTAATGTTGATTTCCGATAGATTTATTTCAGACGAAGATAAAGTATCAGTGCTCATGAGTCCAACTCCTTTCTAAGTTAATTGTTCTGTGTTCAAGATGGTTTAAATATATAAATGTAGTTTGTCAGTGATATGACAACTACATTTATATAATGTGGTTGTTGGTTGTAACGTCTTTTGAGGCTTTGCTGAATTTAACGTTGCTTAGCCTTGAAGTTGGAAATAGCTGTTTTGATTCAACTGTTGACTTGAGATTCATTTTGTATGTCTCCTTTGTTTTTTATCTTCTTCTACACTATGCTCTTTCTTTTGAGCAGAAACAATACCTAGAAAGTTCAGAAAAGTTCAGGAATTCTGTAACTGCGGCGTAGTTCAAATCAAGGTAACAGTTTTGCCAAATAGTCAGTCATTGAGTAGAACATTTGCTCTCAATAGTAGTCAATTATAATTGAAGAAAATTGTGTAAATGTGTGGGTCAATCGAGTGAAATCATCGGTTTGTGTGGCTTCTGGGCTTTCTTCCTCTTACCGGGCGACGTTCAAATGTGGGTAACAGTTTTGCCAAATAGCCACTCCTTGAATAGA
>NZ_JARVCN010000182.1:0-6721 GCF_038442745.1 Crocosphaera sp. Alani8 | reverse complement strand
GCCAATTCCTTATTTTTTAGGTTTTGTTTTTTCTTCATGAATAATACAGGCTAGATAAACGTATCAGATTAAAAGGAGGAATTTATAGTGCATCTTGGCGACTTGGAGAAGAACTTACAACAGAAACTCGAACAGGACAAACACCAAGCCAATCAGATCCGACAGCAGCACTTACAACAATTTCAGCAAGACTCACGGCACACATTCAAAGACGCTCTGAGTTCCATCGACAAAAATACGGGGCAAATTACCAAACAAGTCCTAATGTGGTCGCAATGGGTAGCTTATCTACCGGCAGCGACTTTTCTTCTGACCTTAGTGGGTACCTTGGGAGGCAGTTGGGGGATGAGTCAATATTTAACCAGTCAATTTCAACAGATTCAGACCAACAAAGCGACCCTCAACCAACTCAAACAGGAGACTTGGGGCATCGAACTGTATCAAACCAACCAGGGGAAATTCATA
This sequence comes from Crocosphaera sp. Alani8, assembly GCF_038442745.1. Taxonomy (NCBI): domain Bacteria; kingdom Bacillati; phylum Cyanobacteriota; class Cyanophyceae; order Chroococcales; family Aphanothecaceae; genus Crocosphaera; species Crocosphaera sp. Alani8. The sequence goes on along the minus strand of NZ_JARVCN010000182.1, from coordinate 6,256 downwards.
ATCCTACCCCCCAACAGTCCCCACAAAACCGACTGGAAATGCAAAGGGAAGCCCTGTATCAAGCTGTAGATGAAGACGATGACCCCACTAGAGAAAGAACTTTTAGAAACCTTCAAGAACTTTGCCATTCAATACGAGAAGGACAAGAAACAACAACAGGAATTAATCAACAACTTAATGACTCAACAGACCAAACAAATAACCAACTTATCCAAACAAGTCAACTCATTGAACAGTACAATCAACAACTTATCGAACAGAATAAACGAGTTAGAAAACGCTTATCAAGACATCATGAACGTCTTAGAAGAATAAAGGAACAACAACAGAGAGAACTGGATAAGTTTAAAACCGATATTAACCTCGCTGATTATGCTCAAGCTAATGGTTACAGTATCGATAAAAAGAAAAGTTCTGTTAACTGTCTTGTTCTTAAAAATCCCGAAGGTGATAAAATATTAGTAGGACTTAATCAATCCGATGGTCACTATTTTTACTCATCCGTTAATGATAATAAAGATAGTGGCTCAATCATTGATTTTATTCAGAATAGAAAAAACCTTAATTTAGGGGAAGTCAGAAAGGAACTTAGACCCTGGATCAATGAACCCTCTAATCCTCCTTATTCTCCTAAACAAACAACACCATTACTAACCCCAAGTACCCCCGATAGACATAAAATCATTACTCAATTTGAAGGGTTCCAAGTAATAGTAACTCATCCTTATTTAACCCAACGAGGTATCAGTCAACAGACCAGCAATGACCCTAGATTTCAAGGCAGAATCTACACTGACAGCCGTAATAATGTTATTTTCCCCCATGTAGACCGTGAGGGGGTTTGTGGCTATGAACTGCGTAATCAGGACTTTAAGAGCTTTTCTAAGAGGGGTATCAAGGGGCTATGGGCTTCTAATGGTTCCAAAGATGATACGACGCTGGTTATTTGTGAAAGTCCCCTGGACTGCTTAAGTTATCATCAACTGTTCAGAGATGATACTACCCGTTACTTTGCTACTGGTGGCACTTTATCAGATAAGCAGAAAACCCTACTTAAAGGGGTTTTTGAAAAGTTTCATAATAAAGGAGGACAGATTATGATTGCTACTGATAATGATGAAGCTGGTCAGGCAATGGAACAGGAATTAAGGAATCTTGCTCCATCAACGGCTCAAATTAATCGGATAGTCCCTAGACAGCATAAGGATTGGAATGAGGCTTTAATGGCTGAAATTCAACGGCAAAGGGAACAGCAAGAAAGTCAAAAACGCAGAGGACGGGGATTGTCTCGCTAAACACCCATCACCATTAATTTTTTGGGCTGGCTTTCTGTCTCCTTATTCGGTATATTTAAGGATAAGGGAAAGTCTCTGCCTCCAAGCATGACCATTTCCCAGACAACGCAACCTATAAAAAGCTTTTAGGCTTTGAAAAACTTGAAACGGTGTAAAGCCCTAGATAGTTTGATGAAGTTTTAAAAGCTGAGGGCAACCCTACCCTCCCAACAGTTCAAAAATCTTGTTTGGCGACGAGAAAAAACTGTAGGGGGGCCACAGGGGGTTACTGTCTTCATTTTATTAATTTTAGTGTAGCATTACAACACCTATATGTCATTTGTCATGACAAAAGTTAACTACTTGAACGAAATTTGGAGATTTCAGAGACAACAAAAGATAAGCCCTTGCTTTTTAGCCAGGGTCAGGAAATTGCCTATTATCTCTTAAAGTTTTGTCGCTTAATTGTTGATTTTGGAGATTAAAGATTTCCAGCATCAACAATTAATCTTAAATCTACAATCTACCATCGGCAATCCTTTGAAGGTAGTTTCTACTGTTTAACAGTGACATTCAACACTAAACGTTAAATAAGACAGCATCCTCCCTGTATGGGTAGCTTTCGCCAACACTCACGGAAAGCACCAATGAAAGGAAACACAGGGACACAACAAAACCAAAATCAAACTTTCGCTCACATTCAAGCCCCACACTACCAAGAATGGCTAGAGAGTGCCGTCGCTCCTGCTATCATCGCCCTAAACGTCAAATCCCTATCGGGCAACACCCCTTATGAGTATTTGTTCTATAGCGACGACATCAAGCGTCTAAATACCGGGCGACTGACATCAGGGTATCTTAATAAATATTCACATTTAGATAATGGGGGATGGTGGGTAAATGGCGTTAACCCACTCACCGGAGAAGAACAATTATGGGGTCAATTCAAATCTGATACCCCCAGAGTCATCACCGAAGTCAAAGGGGATAAGGGTTTTGGTGGTGAAACGATCTCCAAAGAGAAGATCATTAAATATGAAGCCCCACCCAAAATCCCAACCGAGGCCATGTTCCTACGGGTAACATACCGTATTGGCTTAAACGTTTTCAGGAAAGCCGGCTTAGGGAAAGAATACGCCGAATATGCTTACCATCAATATAAAAAATCCTCTAGAAAATTAAATAATCTCGATAGAATCAAATTACTTGATTTTATCGAGACAGAAGACAAAGGTTTCTGGCCCCTAGTCATTGACCAAAACCTCCCCATCTGCATCACCGAAGGAGCCAAAAAAGCCGGAGCCTTACTTAGTATTGGTATAGCAGCCATTAGCATTCCTGGGATCTGGAATGGCTGTCCCACTGAAAAAGACAAATTCGGCAATACAATCGGTTTACCCCGTCTCATCCCCCAATTAGCCCTATTTGCCACCAAAGATCGAGAGATTAACATCTGCTTTGACCAAGATGAAAAACTAAAAACCCGTATCACCGTCAAAAAAGCCACCGAACGATTAGGAGGTTTATTTAGCAAAGCCGGTTGTCAAGTTAAGGTAGTGGAGTGGAATGCCCCTGAGAAGGGCGTTGATGACCTCATCTACTCCAAAGGGCAAGATTACTTTGAAAGCGTCTATAACAGCCGTTTATCCTTAACTGATTATAAATTAAAAGGTATCCTCACCCTCTTTCCCGACCTAACCATTAAAGAACAATTTATCCCCAATAGCCTACAATACCCCCCAAATGCCAAACTTATTGGAGTCCAATCCCTACATGGTACTGGTAAAACAGAATGGTTAGCCCATCAAGTTCAACAGTGTTTAGACAACCAACAAAAAGTCATTGTTATTGTTCATCGGGAACAATTAGCCCGTGAATTAGCCCGTCGTTTTGGTATGGATTATCGAACGGAAATCAATAAAAACGAGCTAGGTAAAGGACAATTTGGCTATGCTTTATGTATCGATTCCCTCCATAACAAAGCTAAATATAAACCTTTTGACCCTGAGCATCCCCAGTGGGAAGATGTGGTGGTGGTTATCGATGAAGTCGAACAAGTTTTATGGCATTTATTAAATGGTGGAACTTGTCGAGAAAACAGGGTCAAAATTCTCACCAACTTCAAGAAACTCTTACAAAGGGCAGCTATGTCTAATGAAGGAAAAATCTTCATTGCTGATGCTGATTTGTGTTCCATTAGCATTAATTATATTGAACAATTAATCGGCTATCAAGTGCCTAAGTTTATTGTTAAAAATGACTATGTTCCGGATCTTAAACGTCTCCTCTTTCATCTGAAAGGGAAAAACCCGTCAGGACTTCTAAAACAATTAGAAAACAATCTCAAAAAAGGACATAAAGTCATTGTTCATACCGACGGACAAACCTATGGAAGTAAGTGGGGAACTCGTAACTTAGAAGCCTATTTAAGACAGAAATTCCCTGATTTAAAAATCTTAAGAGTAGATGGGCCATCCGTTAAAGATAAAACTCATCCTGCTCAGGGGTGTATTGATAAATTAAATGAGGTTTTTCCAAAATTTGATATTGTTATTTGTTCCCCTGTTATCGAAACCGGTGTGAGTATTAACTGTGACCATTTTGACTCGGTTTATGTATTAAGTCATGGGGTTCAAACTATTGATGCAGTGATTCAAACCCTGCAACGGGTTAGGAGTAATGTTCCGAGATATTTATGGACTAAAAGCTTTAGTCCTAATCAAATTGGTAATGGGTCAACTGACGTTAAATCTTTACTCTCCTCCACTCATAAATTAGCTTCGGCACAAATTAAGCTCTTACAAAGTATGGGCATTACTGAAGCGAATAATGTGGTTTTTTACGAAGAAAACGATGACCTTAAAACCTGCGCACCTTCTTTGTTAGCATGGGCTAAACGGGCTGTGGTTCTCAATCATCAAAATTACCATTTTTCTAAGAATCTGATTAAGAAGTTAGAAGGATTAGGCTATGAATTACAAGAGAAATGTATCTCTAAAAAAGAGATGGAAGCAGTGTCAGAAAGTATGAAAGAGGTCAAGAAAGAAAATTATGGTAATCACACAGATAGGGTGTCCTCATCTCCGAAGCTTGAGGATAAAACCTATCAGGAATGGAAAGAAAGAGATGACTTAACCGAAGCCGAAGAAGAAACCTTAAAGAAAGCAGAAATTAGTCGTTGTTATCTGACTGAAGAGGTTAGTCCCTCAATGGTAGAAAAGCATGATCAAGGATGGTTGACTAAGTTACAGTTACTTTATTATTCAACCGTTGGTAATCAGTATTTAAAGGATAGAGAAAAGCGTAATCTTTTAAAGCTGAAAGAGCAGTCGGATAATGGGGAGTTATTCAAACCGGATCTTTGTAAATCTTCTCTTGCTGCTAAAATATTTTTGTTGAAGCATCTGGATATTTTTCAGTTCTTAGATCCTGATGCGGAGTTTGATAAACATTCATTAGAAGAGTGGTATGAGATGATCTCCACCCCGGCGATGAAGTCTGACATTAAAACGGTGTTTGGCTTTTCTGTTGGCCATCCGGACGATTCGGCCATTGGTGCTGCTCAACGCTTCCTTAAGAAATTAGATTTACAGCTTATTTCTGTGGGACGGAAACGACGCAATGGTAAACAGGTGAGGATCTATAAAGGGTGTAATGTCAACCCAGATCAACGGGGCGAAATATTTGAGCGATGGTTGAAACGGGATGAGGCTAACTCAATGAATGAAGCTGCTTAATGAGTCACCCCCTGTATAGATAATTATTTAATTATTAGAGATGACTTGGTTAATGTCCCAATGGCAATTCAGAGAAATTAGAGGGATTAATTTATTATGTCCAGTTTTTCCCAATTCTTGTTATCTTGTCAATTTTGGATGTAAGATTAAAAAGCTAGATTACTCTAGGATTTCCGTTGTAAAGATTGTTGTTGTTAAGGTTTTCCTTACATGAAGAAAAATCAATTGCTTAAATTAACCCTGGATGTGTATGAAAAAGAGTGTCAATATTTGAAGTTCCAACCGATGCCAAAATTCTAGAAGTTGGGGCAGGGACTGGATTAGTTGGACAGCTATTATATCAACAAGGTTATCATCATGTAGATGCCTTAGATATCTCCTGGCAAATGCTAGAAGAAGCCCGTAAAAAGAACGTTTATCATGAATTGTATCAAGGGACTTTAGGACAACCTTTAGACTTAGCCAGTGATAGTTATCAAGGGATTATGGCAAAAGGGGTTTTTGCCCCAGGTCACGCCCCAAGTAGTGCCTTTGATGAACTGATTCGTATTACCCGAAAAGGGGGAATCATTATCTTTACCTTACGTACTGACTATTACGAAACCAGTGAATTTCCAGACAAACAAAAGAGTCTTGAAATCTCTGGTCACTGGAAATTATTAGAACAAACAGAACCCTTTGCTATGTGGCCTAAAGCAACAGAAAAGCTATTCTATAATGTCTGGGTGTATGAAGTCATTAAATAGCGAGTCAGGTCTAAAATTCCTAATTTCATCAACTCAATACCAAAGATTCAAAAGTAATGAATTTTTCAATTTCAAGGAACAAAAAGTTTAGAAAGCGATTAGCGATCGCCACTGGAATCTTGGCGATGGTTTGGGGAGTGACTGTGCCAGCTATTTCCCAAGAGAGTCAAGGGGAAGAGACACCGGTTGTAGTGGAATCGACCATCAAAGGAGATGTTAATCCGTCGACTGCCTTAACCGCAGGAGATTTGCTGATTCCCACAGATGAACTTAATTTACTGGTCAAACCGTTTACCCTAGAAGAGCTAGAGACTGAGGCAGCCGCTTGGTTTATGGCTCTGAAAGCTAAGGTACAGGAAATTATTCAAACCGAGATTAGCATTAAGCGTCAAGAGGAATCAGAAGGGACGAATCAGCTAATAGAAAAGGTCACCGAACTACAAGGGCAGAAATGTTGAATGTCTTTAGAAAACTTTACATATCAAATTAGACTAACCCT
>NZ_JARVCN010000181.1:0-6728 GCF_038442745.1 Crocosphaera sp. Alani8 | reverse complement strand
GTTTGGCCTAAGTTTTCGCAGCGAGTGACCCCTGGCTTTTTGAGAAGATACGATCGCGCACGCTCTTTATTTTCAACAAAAGGTTATTCTTCCACTACCACGGAGGATATTATCAGTGATTTAGGACTTACCCGTGGGGCTTTGTATTATCAATTTAAGGATAAGCTCGGAGTTTTTAAGGCTGTGATTGCTGAAGCTTATGACGAAATCACCCACCATATTAAAACCAAAACCCATGACACAGATGATAATTGGCATTTGCTAATCCTTGGTTGTCAGTCGTTTTTAGAAGTTGCTCAGCAAGAAGAACTACGTCGATTAGTTTTTATCGAAGCTCCTGCTGTTCTCCCTGCTGAGACATTAGCCGAATTTGACCAGCATGGATTTGGTTTACTTTATGAGGTGATCGAGAGTGCCATTGAGCAAGGACAAATTAACACCATCGATGCGGAGGGTTTTGCTCATTTACTCAATGGTTCTCTGAATGAATTGGCGGCTTGGGTGGCAAAATCTTCTGATCCTAAACGACTTCATACTGCTCAACTATTGGTCGAGTCTTTACTCACTCACTATCGAAGTTAGTGTTGCAAAAACGTCTTTTGGGACTACCTTTTTTAAGATTGAACTTGGGAGATGATAAAGACAAAACGGTCACAAAACTCTAATTGAGAATATTGGTGATATTTTCCTTCCATTTCCCTTAATCCTTCTTGTAGTTCCTCATCATCAAATTGAGATAGTAAAGACATATAGCGGTTTTCTACCATCTTAAAATAAGTTTCTTTCGCTATAGATACAGGATAATCAACAAAATTAACTGTAGTCTCAAAACCTATTTTTTGTAATAAAGTAACTAAATCATCATAGTGAGGTTGTAACGCTTCATAAGTACGTAAAGCTTTAGTAAATAGAGGGTACTCAATAGTAGGAGGTAGCAATATTATCAATAATACCCCTCCAGAATTTAGACCCTTCAATAATCCGTGTAAAAGTTTTTCTTTATCTGTAATATGATGAATCATTTCTTTAATTAAAATTTTATTGTATTGTTCTAATTCATCACAAAAAGCAAGTGCATCTTTCTCTATCACTTTATATTGAGAACTTTTGGGTATTTTAGATAGCATTTTTCCCGAGGGATCAACACAAAGTATAGGATTATTTAAAGGTATTTGAGAAATAATTTCCTTACTATAAAGCCCTGTTCCACAACCCAGATCTACTAAAACATCATCAGGAACTAGGTTCAACGATTCAATAATTTTTTGAGTGATAAATTTGATGAATTCTGGAGAAATACCCCAAAATTGATCATAGTTATCAGCCAAGGTTTGATAATGATTTTGAATTGATTGTTTCACACTATTTTTTCCTGAATAACTCCCCTAATACTAACATCAATTCTGCGAAGTTCACTCATGGTGATTTGTACAGGGGGTAAGCGAAATTTCTTATTTCCCGTACCTGTGATGATAATTACGGCTTATTATTAACTGTTCATTTAACTTATTTTCCTTCCTGACATCTACCTACTGCTATACTAATTGTTAGCGAAAGAATTGTCTTTTTCTATCCAAATTACCAAAGCAGTAATTAAGATAAAAATTAAACTTAAATAACAGACAAATAAAGCAGATTCTAGCATGGTAAAAGACCCATTTACAAAAGATTTCAGGAACATCAACAGAAGGTGTGGAATGCGTTCCTACTTGCGACTCGGATTTAAAATCTGAGTTGGTCACGAGTAGAATTTTCACTTGAGATTTCTACGTGATAAGTATAAATTTAGTTGAGATTCATTTTCCAAGTCCCCTTTGTTTTTTCTTTTCTTCTACACTATCCTCTTTCTTTTGAGTAGAAACAATACCTATTTGTTCAGAAAAGTTCAGGTATTTTGTAATTGGGGACTGTCTGGGGAATTAATTAAACGGATTGATTTGTAGATGGGAAGCTTTGAGTGGACAATGGTGATCGTCCAAAAATATTGAGTTTCTAGATAATTAGTATAGTGTGACTTATCCTTTATCAGTGATGGAAGAGATTAGATCGTTGAGTTGAAGATTATGATATGTGATTTCCGAAACTTGATTACATTTTATTCTATTTTCTCACAGACAAGTTACTGCCTAATTCATAAACTAGATATTAGCTGATGTTACTGCCTACTTCTTGTATTTGTATATAAACCATCTAAAAATTAAGTTGATTGACAAAACTCATTAATAATTAAGGAAACATTATCATGCTAAAGTTACCTGGATTAACAAAAGAATCATCCTCAACATTTTGGGGAATAACGATTACTTTATTAATTTTATGTTTAATTTAACTTTTATGAGATCGGGACATTGACAGCTAAGATTATTACGCCGAAACCTTAAAGCTTAATTTTAAGTAGCCTATATATTAGGGTACTTTTACGTGGTCAAACGATTTTTTCAGCAACTATAAGCCTCTATACTTTGGGTTTAACATAAGATACTTATATGCTTATTATTCTTAAATTAGTTAGTTTGAGATGAAAGACGACGTTGAATTTCACGTTTTTGCTGAAGTGTCAAAGTGCGATAAACTTGAGTTTTCACTGAGCGAACAATATTACGAAATTGTTGCTTTTGGGCTTCAGACATATTAATTGGTGCTAAGGATTCCCTGTAGTCTTTGCCTGCTTCAATTCCCTGAAAAAACTGAGTTTGTTGCTGAGTTGTCAGAACATTTTTAATTTCCAAAATGGTTTTTTGGCTTAATTGTTCTAATTCGACTTGTTGCTGTTGGGTGAGGGAAATTATTGATAGTACGGGAAACATTGTCTTAAGAGACAAGACTTGAGAATTTATTGCTTTTGACAGAGGAATAGTTAAGATTACAATTCCCAATAATAGAGAGAAAAATCTATGTTTGACTTTGTTACGCATTATTTTGACTTGTTTAGTATTTTTTCGAGTAGTAAAAGAATAAAGATAACTATTTTTACACTAAATTTGCTTTAAGTTTATATTAAGATCACTATTGACATTTGTTATATCCTAATTGATCTATAAACTTCTCAGTTAACAAGATAAACTAAAATTCTACTAACTAACATATTATTATAGATTTTTTTTATTTTTTACTGTCTAATGAGATAAGTGAAAATTAAGCATCCTTAGCTACTGCTAGACGAGTAGAGCAGATGAACTTTTCTAGAAGTAGTTCCCCTAAAATCAGCAGATAAACATCAGATTGATCTATCCAATCTTTAATGACTTCTCATTGAGATTGATCGCCAGCAGTGAATAATTCCATCCCTGCTGGAATATGTTTAGCTTCTAGAATAGCTTGTACGGCGGCCTGTCGTTCTTCAATTAGATCAAGATATGTAGAAGAGACGAAAACTTGTAATCTTTTGGGAAAGTCAACCATCTTTATCTTACTTACTCCCTATATTGTCTTTAGCTTCTAATAAAGCCATTTTCCTCTCTAATTAAGCTTGAAAATTTAACCAGGAGGCAACTTATTTAAAAATTCTTCCGCTAGTTTCATGAACGCTTTAGAACCACTAGAATTGGGCATAGAAGTCACAACGGGCATAAAATTATCTACTGCTTTCGCCACATTTACATCCATAGGAATAGAGGTTTTAAAAAGTTGTTCGGGGGTAAAATCTGTTTGAACTCGTCGCATCACTCGATTGTAATAACGACTCAATAAACCCCCTCCGGAGGAGATAAAAACTACTCCTAATAAATTCAAATCTAACGGTTGATCATCTTGATGGCTTTCTTTTAACTTAGCAATTCTTCGTTCTAATAACTGCATTCCCACCACCGATAAAGGTTCAGGTCGCGCGGGTAATAAATAGTAATTACTAGCAGATAATCCGCTTCTGGTCAAGAGATTATAACCTGGGGCGCAATCCATAATTACAAAGTGATAATGTTCGAGAACAGGCTCTAAAATTTTCTGAATTAAAACCCGCTCAAAATGATTCCATACTGTTTCAAAATCGGGATTTTCTATAATAGCTGCTTGTTGATGCAGAGTTTCGGAAACAATGTACTCGTCGTACAATTCCAAATCTCCTGGCAATAAATCCAGTCCTTCTATACCGCAAATGTAGGGTTGAATAATATCGTGAATATCCAGTTTACGATAAGGATTGGGTTGAATAATATTATCTAATAAATAGCTGAGGGTACGGCGTTTTTTTCTCGTTTGAGCGAATTCTTGGGGAGGCATTAAACTGAGGGTGGCACTGATTTGAGCATCCAAATCGAGAACTAATACTCGCTTGCCGTGATTTTTGGCTAAACAAGTAGCTAAATTCACAGTCAGGGTAGTTTTACCCACACCACCTTTCATGTTAACGGTACTAATTACTAATGCCATTGCTTTAATCCTTTATGGTGTCATTGAGGGTCTTAAGTGCTAACCTGAGTTGGATATAAGGAAATTTATAGAAAATATGTTGAGTTCAGGAGTCTCAAACACCTATTATCTAGTCAAAAAAGATTTAACTCCTAACTCCGAACTCAGGTTGCTAGGTTTGGGAGTGGGATGGAACAGAAGGACTGGTATGAGTCGATCGCAAATCAGGACGCAGATCCGCAGCATCCCGCAAATAGGCGTGGGAAATTTCTTTTTGCAGTTTTGGGGTATTAAGGTGAATTAAAATCCTTATACAACGTTTTAGGCTATTCTTGACGTACATTTGTTGCACATCCAAAAGAGGTACATTTTGCCAATGGGGGCGTTGACGGGCGATCGCTGCCGGGAAAATAGCATCGAGATCCCCAGTGACTGTGAAGGTGACGCTAACCATCTCTTCGGGGTTGAGTTGGTTTTGAGTTTCGATGACATCTAGCAACTCGCTGACCGCTTCTGCTATGGCTTCTGGGCTATTGTGTGTAACTGTGGTTGCTCCTCGAATTCCCCGTACTTTCCACTCCACGATCGCATCCCTCCAACAATGTTAGTTGTTACTGCTTTGCACTCCCATTGTCTCACCCCCAGACGCACTTTTTCTGTTTGGTTTAACCTAATTTAAGGACGATATAACCACAGTGGTTGGCCGTTGGTTTTCAGTTCAAACTCTAACCAATTGAGGCTTGTTCCTAGTTTTGATCTACTTTGATTACGGGAGAGAACCTTATTGAGTAAAGATTTCGGTTCTTCGATGTCGTAACAGGTGGCTTTATCGGGGTTCAACCCGGCTAATTCAGCAGCCCAACGACGGGCATCTTCTTCTGTGCCTAAACGATCAACCACCCCTAATTCTAAAGCCTGTTGGCCGGTAAAAATACGACCATCGGCGAAAGTTTTGACTTTATCAACGTCTAGGTTTCTTCCCTGGGCGACTGTGGTAACAAACTGTTGATAACTGGTATCGATCATCTCTTGGAGGATACCTTGTTCTTCTTCTGTCAATTCTCGATCGAAGGACAAAATATCTTTATAAGGGCCTGATTTAATAACCTTGAAAGACACTCCAACTTTGTCTAATAAACGTTCTAGATTGTTTCCTCGTAAAATCACGCCAATACTGCCGGTGATGGTTCCTGGGTTAGCCATGATGTGTTGCGCGCCCATGCCAATGTAAACCCCACCAGAAGCGGAAATGTTACCAAAACTGGCCACAATTTTTACATTATCTTGTAATCTTTTTAAGGCCTCGTAAATTTCTTGGGAGTCTCCTACAGTTCCCCCCGGGGAGTCGATACGTAGTAGTAAAGCGGGAAATTTCTTTTCTTTTACGGTTTCTAGCCCTTTGAGAACGTATTTACGGGTTTCTGACGCGATCGCCCCTGTAATTTCCATACGGGCTATTTGCTTACTCGGTCTGGGTCTAAATGGCCAAATCATAAATTAAGGTCAAACATAGTGAGTGGTGAGCCATATTGTAACAATTCTTGATGGCCTGAGTTGGATATCAGCAAATTGATCAAATAGTTTCCCTTACCTCAAACCCTAGATATGATTTAGTTTTAACCTTTTCTATAACTACATCTGTTACCTTTGCACTGTCGGGTCCTCGATGACACCATTGCACCATCTGCTCAATTAGAGGTTCTGTCCCTTCAAAAATGGCTTCTACACGCCCATCAAAGCAATTTCTAACCCACCCCCTAATGCCTAACTTTTTTGCTGTCTGTGCCGTGGAATAGCGGTATCCTACCCCTTGCACTTTTCCACTCACAAAAACGTGAACACCGATAATGTTAGAATTGGTCACTGTTTTAAATATTTCCTAAAACGTCTAAAATCTTTTTTAAACGACGATGACGATCAGAATAACTCCTGATTACTTCTAAAGCAAACAGAGGAGTTTGTTGAACAGCAAATAAGAAATGTTCTCGGTCCAAAACAGCTAGTTTACAGTCAGTTTTAGCCATAACAGTAGAACCACGTAAATGGTCTTCATGAACTAAAGCACCTTGTCCAAAAACGTCTCCTTTTTCGATAACTTCAATTACTTTGCCATCGACATACATTTCTATTTCCCCTTCAATGATGCCATACATCACAGTTCCTGGCTCCCCACTTCTGAAAATGACCTCTCCTTTCGAGAAGGTTTGTTCTGGTTGAGATTGAAATAATTTAACTGTTTCTACAGGACTTAACATAGGTTTTAATCTCCTATTTAATAGTGGATATTTAGAATATAGAATGTAGAATAATTACAAAAAATAAATTCTAAAGAAGCTTCTCAAAAAGTCTGGGGGGACTCGCCGAAAGTTAGGGGACAAAGA
>NZ_JARVCN010000180.1:0-6735 GCF_038442745.1 Crocosphaera sp. Alani8 | reverse complement strand
TCTATTAGTAAAGGGTTTTATAAGGGGGTTAAAAAGAGCGGATTTGGTATTATATCTCTCTTAGTACCTACCGTTCTCATCGTAAGACGATTATGAATAAATTAAATGCTTCCAATCAGGTTGAGGCTATTGCAAGGGCTTTTAGAGGAAAACTTATTCAATAATAGAAGACTATTTCAAACTACGGTTTTTCTTTTTTATTATCTTCATTTTCAACATTAGTTAAATTTTAGAAAATAAGGAACAATCTAAATTGATTTAGATTGTTCCTTATTAGGTGTTTATTAAAGGATACTCGAATTGTTGGAAGAAATTCCAGCAAAATCATTTTCTACGGCAGAAAACATTGACTATGAGTTTAGAGTTTAATTATCCGAGACTTGGTTGATGACGATGGCTACTCATTTTAAGTCATGTTTTATTTTTTAATTTAATTATGAGATAATTCAGGTAAACGCTCTGAGATAGCACAATCGAAACCAACTTTTACTAGATGGTGGCATTTCTTACCATTATCCAGTGTGAAAAGATCTTTTATCTTGTGAAAAGCGGAATCATTTGTTACATCAGAACCTATATTTAACTTTAAATATAGGCGAGTAAGTTCTTGATTAGAAAGATTTTTAAGCTTTTCTTTTGTCTGCCATATAACCAGGTTTTCAGGATTCATAATCGGAAAGACAAACATTAATTTGTCTAAAGTTTTTTTAGTTCTCAAATTATAATTTATAATAACAATAAAAAATCTAATAATCAGCCTCGATTATTAGATTTAATTAATAATCCCTTATCACATCAATTATCGTTATTACTCTCTTTTTCTTCTTCTTTAACCTTCTGTTTCCTCTGAAAAACCTGAACATTCGCTGCTTCTAAAATCACCACCCCATCCGTCGTTATTTCTAAAACTTTCCCTGAAAAGGCAGCGACCCAATCTGCAAAACTATCCATTTTTTGGACTTGTTTAGCCAACGTTTTCCTATTCACTTCAGCTTTAACTACAATCCCGTTTTCTCCTGTTACTTGTAACGTCACTTTTTTACCTTGTTCGGGTAACTCAGGACGCTCGGTGAACTTCACTGTCATTTCTGGTTGTTTTCCATTTAGCATAATAATTGGACTCTCTATTACTGTTGATTCGGTAGGAGATTTTTTTGCAGTTTGAGATGGCTTCTGTTTCTTTTTATTTTTAGGTGGGACTGAGATTATCTTTCCTTGTTTTTCTAACTCTTTATCCCAGTTATTTGTCAATTTCTCATTAATCCATCTTCCTTTTATTAGTTTTAAATAGTCTTCATCTCTAATACACATTATCTCCCAAAATTGGTCTGTTTCTGCTTCTGAAGGTAACTCTCCTTTTAGGTTTAAATAAAAATATTGTAACTCAGGGCTTCCTTCGTTAGCAAACCCATTTCTTTCTATTTTTAGAGCAAATCCTTTCTCTCCTATTTCTAGAATCTTCCCTCTCATTCTAAATAAATCTTCAGGGTTTTCTATCACTTCTCCTTTCGGTTCAATCGGTATAGGAAATGGATCTTTTATCACCCTAAGTAATTCTATTCTGGTGATTATTCCCATTCTCGTTGTTCTAAAATACACTCGCCAATAGTTTTTTTCCGATGGCTCAATTTTCCCTGTTCTTATCCATTTTTCCCAGTCTCTCCTTTTTACAGAGGCTCTAAATTCCCTCTCATCTCTGGTCTTTAATATCCCATGTAAAAAACGACTTTCTTCTCCTTTTTCATCAGAATGAAAACTTCCACATATACACCCAACGGCTGAAAACAATAATGGTGTTTCTGCTATGGTAAAAAGAGGTTTTTCTTGCGTGGTCATTCACTTGAATCTATGTTTGCCTCCTTTATTTTACCTTAGAGGAAGCTCAGTTTTTCTACTGTTTCATTTTCCGTTCTAAGACCTCCACTAGACTTTCTTCAATATCTGTCAACCAAGGGCGATTAATCTTTCCCAAACCGGCTAAAAAATCCCTCGCTGGTTGTTCAATATCAACAAGCTTGATGTTTGATATGCGATCGCTTAAGTCCTTAATTTCCTTCTGTTGTTCATTCGAGTAGGGTAAGTCTTTGAGATTCTCAGGTTTCACTTCGTATTGACCATCCCATAGTTGCACAGAACAGCTAAAATCGTTAACAGCCTTAATAACAGCCCAACACCCACCTTTGCCCTTGAGGTCTGGGTTTCCTTTGATGATGATCTGTGCCACTTCCCCAACACGCCAGGGGATCGGGATTTTCTTCGGTTGCTGCATATTCTGCACCACTTCTTTAACAACACGACCACTTGGCACTTTTCCGCCACACTGTTTGAGTGCTTCTGTCCAGACTTCTACTTGTTTAGAAGGTTCTAATCTAATTAATGGCCTAACTTGACGTTCATTAGTTGGAAGTTTCCAATTTTTGTGATCCAATGGATCACATTTTTCCAAATTATCTACTACGGCGGCTGCATCTATTAAAAAATAAGGACGACGACGGGAAAAACCAAATCGGTTGTGAGCATACTCCTCAAAGGTTTTATACCGATCTCGATATAACTTTAGATCTTTTAGTTGACGCAAAGCTTGCCCCGCCACGACAAAACTTTTCTCGACAATACGTTCTAACCGTAGCCGTTCCTGTTGCTCATCATTGGTTAACTCCTCAAATTGGATCACTTCGGATACAATGACATCCCCATCATCCGAGCCTTGCAACCATTGCTCAACCTCGTCAGGGTCGATGTTCCACAAACCCTGCTTCCCCTTGATAGGCACAGGTAATGGCAATGGTTGTACATTGTTTAGTTTCCATGCAAAGCATCCCGGTTCCCAATGTCCACAACGTTGTTCAGTCTCTGACTGCTCATTGATAAAATCTTCGGTCATCTCAATGCAATCAACGAGGTCACAAACTGCGATCGCCTCTCCCAAGGGTAAACTACCCCAAGGATGCAGTGTTAAATCAATGCCCAACTCTGAAGCCAAAGCGGAATAGCTCGATTGTTGCTGGTTAGTATTTTTCTTGGCTGCACAGATAACCAATTTTCCTCGGTAGTTAGTGGGCCAACTGCGTGTCTCAAAGTGCTTCAGTCCCATTTTAATCAAAGAAGCATACGGCGGGTGCAACGAAATGGCCTTGATTTGGGCAATAGTATCCTGTGACTCCTGCTTTGAATTTTTCACAGAAGCCTTATCTTTCAATAGTTTCGTCATGGTTGCGTCCTCAGCTAACTTTGCCCGTCGAGTAGATTACCCTGTTGTCCTTCGATGGCATCTAATCCCTCGTTGACAGCTTTTTCAACAGCTTCTAGGGCATCACGAGATATCTCAACCACTTTCTGCCAACCTTGGTTGATTCCTTGCAGGAGACGGACTTTAAGATGTAATCGGTTTTTGTTATTCGATTGAGGGTCTAAGTAAACCAGCGTTCCAGGTTCTATCTCCACACCATCGACTTTGCGTTGTGACCCCACATATTTAAAGACATCCTCATTAACTTCCGTGGCTGCAATCGCATCTAATTGTACTTGTTGAGATGGGTTCAAAGCCGTGTACACCGCTTTGGTTTGTTCTGGATGTTGTTTCTGTAACTGTTTAAGCTCAACCCAGGTTTTACAGGCTAGTAGCAGGGATTTAAGGTCATCGAGTGTGGACGCTGAATCTGTTTCTGTTTCTGTTTCTTTATCAGGAAAAGCCGCCCAGATTCGAGTCCAATAATTTGGGTACTGTTCATTAAAACCCTCGATAGTAAGAACTTTTTGTTCGACTTCGGTTAATAACTCAAGCCACTCCTCGGCAGTATGAAGGGAATTATCCCGTTCCAAATCTTCTAACACATTCATTAACCACTCAATATCAGTCACCAGTTCTGTGTTCTCATTTTCACTCTCAGCTAAAGTACAGATATTACCAACCTCTGATTGTTGATTGGTAACTATAAACTGTTTATTACTGATGACTGGTGACTGGTCATTGGTGATTGTTTCAAGGTTTGATGGTTGATTTTCACATTGAGGGGGAGTCTCAACCTTTGTAACCGATTTCTCATCTATTGTTGACGGTGATTGATTGATAAGTTGATGATTTTCTGAGTAACCACTTTGATTGTCTAGTAAGTTGTCTATAATTTTCGAGTAGGTTAAGTCATCAATTTTAGCAACTTTTTGTTTAAAGCAAGTCTGAATAGGCATTTCACCGATTGATATCTCCATCGAATTACCAGAAACTTCACAACTTTCATCAACTTCTGGATGATTAGATTCAGAAAACCCAAACCGTTGTTCAAAGGGAATATATTTCATTGATTTCCCAACCCCTTCTAATTTTCCGTAACCATTACTAGCGAGAACTTGAAAATATTTAGAGCGGATCTGATCAGTGGACATTTTTCTAAGGGCGTTAAAATTTTTCTTAGCCCAGGAAGCACTAACCCCTTTTTCAGTCTGTTGGTAAACATCGAGGGCTTTAGTATGGATTTTGAGTAAAATTCCTTCTAAATCATTAGAGGAATCGGTATTTGTAAAAATAAGTCGATGTTGACCTAAGTAAAACGAACCGATTTCAATGGCTGCTTTCATTGTTGCTCCATCGATAACTAAATGAGGTTGTTTTCCTTCTAATAAGGAATTGACTAAATGCAACCATAAGGCCAAGCGAAGGGTATAGCATTCTATCTTTGGGTACACCAGACTTAAGGCATGGTTATATTCTCTGATGCCAAAATCCACTAAGGTATGGTTCCATGCTTGGAAGAGAACTTTAGCATCGTGGTCTAGTAAATATTGTTTTTCGGGTAATTCTCGCATTTGTTCATAGAGCCACCTTAACTTGTGTTGCAAGTCGGGAACCGCATTTGTTTCTTGAAATAGGTCTAAGTAACGTTTTGGGGCATTGCCAATCGAACACAATAAGAACCTCGCCATGTATCCTGATTCAATAAAACCAGAATTATCCATCAACTTAGATAAGGTGTCCCATTGGATGGTTCCGGTTTTACTTAAAGCGGTTTTATCTAAGAATAATCGAGAATCACTGCGGTCATAGCTAATGGAACTACCATTAAAGAAACTGAGTTCTTGTTCTTTATCGTCCCCTACACCTCCTTTCTTATATTGATTCAACCGACGGAAATCACTAGATAACTCGTCCATGTATTCCAATAAGCCCCTTGTATTTTCGCCGTGTATCCTCATTTTGGTGGTGATGGTTACATTGGTCATCATGAACCGTTCTCTTGTTGGACAGGCAAGATCTCCTGATTTATCTTGTTCATATTCCCGTTTCAAAAGATTGTATCTATCGGCCGCTTCTGCTTCCATGTCCATCAATGGTTTAATAATCACCTGTTGCGGTGGTGTCTTGGCTTGTCCTGAGTGGGCCACATTCCCACTCCAGAAAATCAACGGCTGTTCATATCCTCCTGTCCCATTCGCTACCACTGTTGAACTTGTTCCTGCACAGGATGCTACCACTGGTAATAGCGTGTTAAACAAATATTCTGGTGCTGTAGGCATTGCTTCGGCCGCATCTATCATCAACCCGGCGAAGTCTTTCTCTAAGTATCGGGTTATGTCTAATCTTTGTTGGTATAGATTCAGATTTGTCGACAAGGATGCGATCCCCTCTGCCGTTTCTTCATCTAGGTTTTCTTCTCTTTCTATGGTTCGGGCCAATAACTCTATCTCGCGGTATTTATAACCTGTTTGGGCCGCTAAATTAATTAAGGCCATATACCTTAATGAGTCTTGAGGCAGTTTTTTGATAATTTCTTTAACTGCATCGAGGAGATTAATCTTCGGTTGTTTCTCTTCCTTATTCTCCTTAGTTGCTGTTTGTTGTCTTCCCTCTGATAAAATTTGATTTTGTCGTTTCTGAGGTTGCACTACTTCCTTCCAGTACCATCCCCAAATACAACTTTCAATGGCATCAGGGGGACAGCTAGGACTGCTATTTGTTTTTTGACACCATTGGTAACGTTCAGTTTCTTCCTTTGCCGTCATCCCACTACGCATACAGAATTCATGAAACAACGACGTAGCCGAATCACTGTAACTTTGCCCTATGGTTTGCAGATATTGCTCAACTGCAATGAGTTCTAAGCCAACGTTAATAGCTGTGTCATTTCGTTTGCACCCCTTGGGAACCCCTGTGGCTACCCATTCCCTGACTTCCTTACGACAACATTGTAACAATGGAACCGGTGCCGGTACTGGAACCGTAATCTCGTCCGGGTGTCGTGGTAAACTAGACCCGTCTTCAAAATTGTTGACATCATTACGATTCCCGATTGTTGCTTCGACTAGAGGCAACTTTTCTTCTTGCTCTGGGATAATTCCTCGCAACTCTTCGTAAGTATAAGTTTTGGCCGATGCAGAGATAATCTTTGTTTGCTTGTAGATGGCGTTCCCGTCAGTGTCGTGGGATATGTGATGCGCTCCTGCTAACCGCATCACTCGCGCCGGGTTTTTAATGGAGCGATCTGCATCTGCATATTCGAGGAGGTTTTTTTGCAACTCCTTCCATTTTTCTATTTCTACCGGTGTTTTAAATACCCAGTAGCTGTGAATAGATTTCCCCCCCGTGTCCACTTGGAACGTCGGTTCGGGTAGTTCCAAGGTCTTCCAAAGTGTCTTCTGAATCTCTTTGGGTAGGTCATCATGTTCAAAAAACACCGCAAAACCTTCGGTCACATCTTCATTTTTATGTCCGCCTCCATTGATTACCAAGTACGCACCTCT
>NZ_JARVCN010000179.1:0-6767 GCF_038442745.1 Crocosphaera sp. Alani8 | reverse complement strand
CATTTGCTCGCGATCGCATCCAAAATCCCTCACCCACAAAATCCGTTAGAACGAGAGGATGAAATACTATCAACTTAGATTGATTTTCACGACTTAACTTACACTATCCAAGCTTCTATCATATCATAAAACACTTTACCAAGAGGTCGAGTCTATTCAACTATTTCTTATTTGTGCAATTAATTTTGTATCTTCACTTAACCAAGAATAATCAGAGATGTTGAAACCAAGACTTTGTTATTGTAATATCAACATCAGATAATAAAAGACTAGGATAAATCGCTGTTTGTTGAATCGGATGAGTTAAAACTTTACAACCATGTATTTGATAATAATTAAAATTGAGCAACTGATGAACCACAGCAATTACATCAAAGCTAAGTTGACTAGCAGGAGAATCAATAGGTCTTCCATCTTGCGGATCAATAATAGCAATTAATGACCCTTGTTTTTTACAAGTTAGTTTTATTCTTTTACTCAAAATCAAAAATTCTTCTTTCAATCGTTGTTTTTCCATTTCAACTTTACAATTAATCGTATCTAACGGAATGAAAGAATACAATAAAAAAATCACAGTAGTCTTAGGCAATATCTGCCATTCGGGGAGTAATAAAGAAGAATTCTTCTTGATGAATTGAGTGACAGGCTGAACATAGATTTCAATGGGAAGTTGAGCCGTTTTTTGATAAGTAATGATAGGATTAATATTCAGTTGATAGTTTCCTCTGTAGAACTATAATTGGAGTTGTTTAATGGTTTAGAAAATTTTAAAAACTTTTCTCTTGCACATATTCTTGTCGATATAAATGTACATATATTATAGTTGATTTTAGAAAACAGTTCTTGATATTAGTTTTAAATAATTTAGTAGTTTACTTAGTAAATTACTAAACGAGATTTATGATAGAGTTGTTTTTTTCTGGCAGAATATAATAGATTATGAGTAGAAAAGAGGACTTAAACTATACCACGATACCGAAGACGACGAAGTTCAGCACAAGATCATTTCACCACCGACGACTTTAACCAGTTATTGGCACAGTCTCAGTCTCAGTCCGTGCCAACGATTGATGTTGAGGTGGTGTCTGAAGACTCAAGCCTTATCAATAGTCCCTTTCAACCCCTTAGTCAATCTGAACAAGCTGAAAAGCAACGATTAGAAGCGGTGGTCGCTGGTGCTGTGTGGGCTGCGGGACAAGCCTTGAAAGAACTGCGAGAAAAAAAACTGTATCGTGACACCCATCCCAGTTTTTCGGTTTATTGTCGAGAAAAGTTCGGTCATTCCCGTCAAAAGTCCGATTATTTAATTGCCGGAGCAACCATCTATGAGAATATAAAAGCCAGTGGTTGCGAAATTCTGCCTACCGGTGAGTTCCAGGTGCGGCCTTTGGGGGTATTGAAGAAACCACCACTACAAGTGGATGCATGGGACAAAGCGGTGAAGATAGCGAATAATAAAGTCCCTACTCACAATATCGTTCAAAAAGTGGTCAGAGAAATGACCCGAGAGGATGCAGATAATCCTTTTGAGTTGGGGGAAGTGGTGGGAATTGTTGCTCAAGATAACCCCAAGTTAAAAGGTAAAAATGGGTTTTGGGGTATCGTGACGGCAATCTCAAAAACCACTTGTAATATCCAAACCTGGGATAGTGAATTAGAAGAAATTGAAATTGAATTCTTGCGAGAATTGCAATATACCGAAGAAGATTGTTCAGCCATCGAAAAACTTCATGGTAGGATTCAGCGACTGCAAGGTGCTGAGTTAGAACATACAGCCAAGGGGGTCTTACGGTTGTTGGGGAAAATTGACCGTCCGTACCTGACCCCCTTGGAAGAGCAAATGTTGCAGTTAGTAGAAAAGACTTATGCCAATAAATAGATAAAGAACGTCACACATTACCCCAATAGTGCAGTTTACTAGCGATCTTCTTCAAGAAGAAGATCGATTTTCTTAAGTAAAGTTTGTAGCTTTCTCCATTTTCGAGAATTTTTCCAAATTTTTGACTTTTTAAGCCTTGAATTAAGATTATCTAATGTTTTTTGAGGGGTTAGAGAATTATTCAAAGTCAACGGTTCTTCTAAGTATCTTATTTGTTCTTTGATTTGAGATAAAGAAAGATTCTCTTCAACAGATTGAGTTAATAGATTTTGTCGTTGAGTGAAGTCTTTTACTTTTGAAATTGCCATTACTTTTGTATAAGAAATTTGACCTTTTCGTAAAGCTTCTAGAAGTTCAGAAGGAAGCTTAAGTAAAGGTAATCGGGAGGTAATAAATGACTCCCAACTTAATAACCCAAGAGACTTAAAAACTGATTGAATTGTTTTCCCAACTTCGTTAGTCAAAACGTTTTGACTAACCGTTCCACTACTTTCGTTTCTCATTCGATATAAATTAGCTATCACCTCATCAATACTTATATCTAAATGAAAAGAAAGTAATTGAAGTATTCCCTCTGTTTCTTCAACTGGATTTAAGTCTTCTCTCTGTAAATTTTCTACTAGAGCAATGGTTAAAGCTTCTCGATCACTGAGAGAGCGAACTGTCACAGGCACTTGTGTTAATCCTGCACTAATAGCTGCTTTATAACGGCGTTCTCCTGCCACTAATTCATATTGATTAGAGCTATTATTTATAGGACGAACTAATAAAGGTTCTAAGATGCCATATTGTATTATTGATTCTGTTAACTCTTTTAATTTTTGGGTATCAAAATAACGTCGAGGTTGCGAAGAATTGAAAATAATAGAGTTGAGCGATAACCAAGTAGGATTAGTGGAGGATTCCACTTGGTTCTCTTCAGAAAAAACAAATTGTTTCAGGCTATTTTGACGTACAGGCATTGAGGATCTCCAAAGCTTCATTAAATAATATTTGATAGTCTTTAGCAGCTTCTTTCGCTGCTGAGCGGGTCATTTGAAAAACGGTTTTTTCCTGACCGGGGGCATCAGCAATACATTGTCTTTGGTAAATGATACTTTGTAATAAAGGGATAATATTATCGGAGAAAACTTCTTGAGCTTCTTTGAGTAAAGTTGTTCCTTTTGTAGCACGAGAAAGAAATAAAGCAGCTTTTGGCCATCCTCCTCTTAGTTCTTGTGCATGACGGATGAAACGGATGATTTGACTACTACTATGAATATCTAATCCTGATGGTTGGCAAGGAATTAAGGCTAAATCACAACGAGCTAAAATCGCTTTTGTCACTTCTGATAAACTTCCCGGTCCATCTACCACAACGTACTCGTTTTGAGAAGCCAGTTGAGGCAGACTTTCAAATAACTCTTCAGGATTACTCTCTACTAAATAATTTTCATCACCGTCTTGTTGTACCGCTTTAAACCAAAGACTCGAACTTTGCTGAGCATCAGCATCTACTAATAAGGTTTTTTGCTTTTGTGATAACAAATAACTTAAGTGAACAGACGCTGTTGTTTTTCCTGTTCCTCCTTTTTGATTAACTAACGCAATAATTGGCATGATAAATTTTTTTGAGCGCACTGTTGACAGAGTTTTGGCGTAAACAACTATGTTAAAAACGATAGTGAATCAATGGAATTGACTTCAAAGTTTAAAAAATTGTTTCTCTAAATTATACGCATAAGTGAGGCAATCTTTCGCGCCTTCGCGCTGATCTAGGGAAAAAAATAATCCTAGACCTTATGGTGCAAAAAACAAACAAAACTGCACTTGCCTTTGAGCAATTAGAACAAGGACTCGCCGAACTCCTAGAATCCGGCGACTGGCAAAGATACTTGAAAACACAATCCCAATTCCACAATTACTCGTTTAACAATGTGATGCTAATCTTGTCCCAATTTCCAGAAGCTTCGAGAGTGGCTGGCTATCAACGCTGGCAAGAATTAGGAAGACAGGTAAAGAAAGGCACCAAGTCTATCAAAATTTTAGCCCCGTTGAAACGCAAAATCGAGAAAGAAAACGAGAAAGGAGAATTAGAGGCAAAAACTGGTATTTTCGGCTTTAGGACGGTTAACGTCTTTGATATCTCCCAAACCGAAGGAGACGAATTACCCGAAATAGTTTCCCCATTAACTGGTGATGATCAAGGATTCATCGATCGCTTAACGGCATTTAGCCACCATAACCAAGTTCCCGTATTTTTCAAAGGATTGCTAGGGAGAGCCAACGGCTGTTGTCGTTACGATGGGCAAACTGGAGATCCTATCGAAATTGTAGTAGATCCACTGCTACCAAAGCAACATCAGACGAAGACACTAGCGCACGAAATAGGCCACTCAATTTTGCATTCTCGTACACAATACGATAACCATATTCCCAGAAGCCAAGCGGAATTAGAAGCCGAATCCGTGGCTTTTATTGTACTTAATTATTTCGGCATTGATTCGAGTGATTATTCGTTTGCTTATGTTGCTAGCTGGCAACAAGGCGAGGATGCGCTGGAAAATCTTCGACAAAGTGGAATGAGTATTCAGAAAGCTGCTAATCAAATTATTGACTGGATTGAAACAAATTTCCAAGCGCAATTAGCAGCTTAATTCATGTCTTTACCACTGTTATTTATTTCCAAAAGAGAAGGTTCAATCCCTTCTCTTTTTAGTCTACCTGAAATTTAGCCGTTAGTCATAATGCCTCGAAAAAAGAAGAAACCAGTCAATCTCGAAGATAAACGGAAAAACCGTCGAGATACCATTACTAATTTCTATCTTAATCGATTAACCGAAGTTTGTAATGATCCTCAACAAGTTTGGAAATTAACCAAAGATCCTACCAATATTTTTCGACTAAATGAACAAGAACTTAACGATGTTTTAACTGAATTAAACCGTCGTGTCTCAGTGGGAGAAATTGACCCACAAGTACGAAACAAAATCATTCAAGGTATTAATTATCAATAACCCTTTGCCACAAGGAAGCGAATTGATGAGTAGTCGCTCTACAGGAGTCAACACAAGAAGCCTTGTTTTAGAGCGTTAGGTTGCGCTTTGCGCTGTTATGGAGATGATAATAACACATTCCAATGACTTACAGCAAATATCAAAGCAAAGTCGTCCCTTTAGACAATAACTGGCGGTTAAATTGCCTTTTGCCTCATTTAGCCACTATTACTAACCCCAAAGGCGAAAGGCATACTACGTATTTCGGCTTCGATAATTATCAAGAAGCCCAAGCATTCTGTCAATATCTCACACAAAATAACCTTTGCTCAAGAGCAATTATCCGTCGCAGCCAACGACTATCATTGTGTGCCTACGAAATAAAAACATGGAGCGTAGATTCACAGCTTCTGGTAAGAATATTGAATCATCAAGACTTGTCTTTGATTAATTTTATTAATCAGGAAAAGCAAGTATCTTAAGCCCCAAATGATATACATCTACACCTAATTCTATCATGTCTTATACAGAAATTCAACGTATCGAATGTCAGGGTATTCCTAGCATCGAATACCAGACAGAACCCGATGATATCCCTATTCCTGAACGAATCCAGTTTGATTTTATCCCTCAGTTTCCTTATGACCAATATGGTTATAATCCCCCAAAGTTTGTCTATTGTGAACAAGTTATCTTAGTTGAAGAATGGCTCTTTTGCCAAGAACAGCAATACAATTTCTTTGATGAACATGAAGTGTATCGTATTTGTGCATTGGAAATAGAAGAATATAGTCTAACAGGGAAAACTTTGTACGAAGCCCCCTCTTGGAAATATGGCATTAGGGGAACTAGAGGAACCCGTGAATTGATTTGGTTTGAAGAAGATGAGTTAATTTCTTTGACAGAGATTAATTCAGAAGACCAGGAATTTTAATAGTTTCCAGGTGGGGACTTTTTTAAATATAAACTAGCTCTAACCCTGATGAAATAACGCTTTGAACCTGGGGACTTTTTGAATAATCTCTGAGTGCGGAAAAATCAATGTTCACAACTACTTTAACACTGATCAAGTAAAGCTTTCAGGGTGCGGAAAATTGTCCCAAGTCCCACGCTTTGCGTGGATTAAGCAGAGTATTTTATGGTTCAACACAATATGAATGATATCAGATTAAGTTCCGATATTCGCGCCGAATTCACGATTAATAATGATGGTAGCAGCACCACCACAATTAGAGGAGCAGCCAGGTTAGCTGGGGTGGCTCACAGTGTTCTTTCTCGTCATTTTTCGGGGGGTAATTTTTCTTCATCTAAACTGTCCCAAAAGCTTATAGCAGAAGGCTTTAAGCCTGGGAACTTTCGCCAAGGAATTCCAGAAGTTGCCTTATCAATAATACTAGAATACTATTCGTTTGATGCCGGGGCTAGATGTACTGAACAAGCCCGATTAGTGTACAAAGCTTTTGCCAGTGTTGGTATTCGTGGTTGGTTGCAACAACAACTCGATTATCAACCAACCACTACTAATCCTACCCCAGAATCAACATTAGCCGAAATTGACCAAATCTTCTCTGGCTTGTATAAGCTTAACATCAAACCAGAATTGATCGAGTCTGCTAAATTAACAGCGATTGCCAAAACCTTCCCACATTTAGAAACAGCAGCCGAAGAAAGTAAGCAGTTACTTTCTGCACAAATGCAAGTCGAAGAAATCCCATTGTCACCAACCAAACTGGGGAAGATCATTGCTGAACAATTAGAGTTGGATAAACCCATTTCTGCACGTCGTATCAACCAAATCTTAGTTGAAATTGGATTCCAAGATTCTGAAAGAGTTAGTAACTCAAAAGGTAAGACCAAAATCCAGAAATGTTGAATGTTAGAAAAAAGCCTGGAAAAAATCTGTTTAAAATGAT
>NZ_JARVCN010000178.1:0-6777 GCF_038442745.1 Crocosphaera sp. Alani8 | reverse complement strand
CTAGATATAAAGCTAGTTTTGGCTACATTTGGGCTTGAAATTAGCTAAAGTCCCACTAATTCCCCTCAACTTGGTCAAAGACTTTATCTCATCGTGGCGTGACGATAGTCCTCCCGATGGCGGTGGCGGCGGTGGCGGTGGTGGTAATGTCCCCACACCTAATCCTGTTTCACCGACTGATGGTGGCGATTCTGTCACCACGTCTGAGGATGGTTCAGTTACAAGTTACCAAGATGTTGAAGGTAACGACTCAGAGAAAGGTAACTCTGAAACCACTGATTATACCAACGTTTCAGATGATGACCCTAATTCTAGTTACCTCTTTTCTGAACATACTCAAAATTTAGAGGAGGAAAAAGAGAGGGGAGTAGAATTACTCAGTGAGGATAATGGTGGGGAAATTCCCTCAGAAAAAAATGCTACTTCTTCTGAGAAGGTAACTACAACTGAACCTGATTCCTGTAACCTAGACATAATGCAAGATACAGAAGTTAACCATCAGTCTTTAGACTCTGAACATGAATCTGAAAATGAGGTAACTGAGATTCTTGAATGGGACAATGTGGTGGCTGAGATTAACTCTGAGATGACTCGGCTTGGTTGGAACTGCGATCGTGGGGAACGCTATCTCGTTGAACAATACGAAGTGCGATCGCGACTAAGACTTAGCGATGAGCAAATCCTTGAATTCCTTGGTTATCTGAAATCACAGCGATCTACTGAGACTGACCGATGTTCGGGCTAAGCCGTGGCAAAGCAGATCGCCCTTATTCAAGATAATGATACCGACAGGAAATAATGGTCAAATAATCATCATCAACGGCATAAACAAGACGATTGGTTTCATCAATACGACGAGACCAAAAACCTGATAAATTTTCTCTCAAAGGTTCAGGTTTTCCGATTCCTTCAAAGGGGTTGGATAAAGTCTCTTGGATTAATCGATTGATTCTTTTTAAGGTCTTCTTGTCTTGTGATTGCCAATAAAGATAGTCTTTCCATGCTTTACTACCCCAAGCTAGTTTACGCATCGATTAGATCATGTTCTTCTGTTTTACCTGCTTTGTATTCTGCGATCGCTTCTTCTAAATGTTGGGCATTAGCAGGAGATTTTAAGAGATAAACTGTTTCCATGAGACTGTCATAATAACTTTTGGACATGACAACAGCATCCTCTGCATCTCTCCTAACAATGACCGTACAGTTTTTGTCATTGGCTACTGTATCGAGTAGGGATTTAAAGTTTTGTCTGGCTTCGCTAAAGTTGACTATGTTTATACTCATGGGATTTGTACATAGTTAGGTACAAGTCTAATTATAGCCTTTTTCGTTCAACCTTAGATATCATGGAGTAAACGTCTCTATGTAGTGACAATGGCAACCACACATCAAGTAGGAGTAAAAGTCCCGACTCTTCTCCATGAAAAGCTCAAAGAACACGCTGCTACGCTGAACGTCTCTAAGTCAGAGGTGGTGCTAAGTGCCTTGGCGCAATACCTCGATAGTGCTTCGGATGTGCCAATGGCAGTGCGGATGTCTCTGTTAGAAGAGAGAATGGCTGCGGTAGAAGCATTGGTTAAACCTGAATAGGATGGGGATGACTGATGCCACAGAATCCACCACAGATATTTCTCGCCCATGCTAACGAGGATAAAGAAATGGTCAGAGAACTGTATAACAAGTTAGTTGAAGCAGGATACAACCCGTGGTGGGAAGAAGATATCATGGCCGGTTTGAAGCGCAAAGACGCAATGATAAAAGCCTTGGGAAATAGTGATTTTTTCTTGGCTTGTCTATCCTCAACATCTATTAAACAACAAGGATATTTTCAAGCTCAGTTTAAGATGGCTATGCAGAGGTTGGCAGAGTTTCCCCCTCAGACTATCTACCTTATCCCCCTCAAATTGGATGATTGTGATATCCCAGAACTTAGAGCCTCAGATTATGGGTTGAATCTCAGGGAGCTTCAGTGGTTAGACTACTGGAAACCGAACGGGTTTGATAAATTAGTTGAATCCATTGAGTATCAGCGTGGGAATCAGGCAGATGAACAAAGTAACGACATAGGTTCTGCGACAAGTAGGAAATCGAAGAGTCCCTCAAAATCCATCCCATCAAACCTAAACAAACAAGGTTCCTCCCACTTCATAGGACGAGATGACAAACTAAAAGAACTCCATGAGTTATTACAGCAGGAGAACAAAGCAGCTATCTGTGCCGTGTCAGGGATGGGAGGCATTGGGAAGACTGAGTTAGCCGTGCAATATGCTTTGCAGTATCAAGAAGAATACACCGGTGGTATTTGTTGGTTACAAGTAAGAGGGGCTGATATAGGAACTCAAATTGTTAACTATGGAAGGGCTTATTTAGGTTTGACTCCACCTGATGACCAAGAATTGATGGTACAGCTTGGTTACTGTTGGAGTAATTGGGGTCAAGAAAACACATTGATAGTCTTCGATGATATAGATGATTACAAGGCTATCAATGACTATTTACCTCCATCACAGCCTCAGTTCAAGGTGGTGATGACAAGTCGTGTTAAACCAGGGTCTAATATTCGTCCCCTTAACCTAAATGTCCTATCGGAGAATGACTCATTACAACTTCTACGGTCAATACTGGGAGAGGATGATAAGCGTATTGATGAGGATTTAGAAGGAGCAAAGGCATTGTGTGAGTGGTTGGGATATTTACCATTAGGCTTAGAATTAGTCGCACGACATTTGAAAGAACATTCTAGTTTAAGTATAAAAAAGTTACAGAGACGATTAGAGAAGAAAAAGTTAGAGGCTGCTCCATTATTAAAAGAAGGTCAATCAGACATGACAGGACAATTAGGAGTAGCTTCTGCTTTTGAGTTAACCTGGGAAGATTTAGACACTGAGATCAAAAGTTTAGGATGTTTTTTAAGTTTATTTGCCCCTGTTTCCTTTGAATGGTCATGGGTTCAACAATGTTATGTTAATACCGATGAATCCACAATAGAAGCTTGGAATGACCTTCGAGATGATAATGATAAATATCAGAACTATTTAGAAGACATTTCTGAACAATTGAAACAAGATGGTCAAACGGTGGATGGATTCGAGGAAAATTTAGAAGAATGGTTAGAACAATCAGAGGAACAAATTGAGCAATTAGAAACGGAGAGAGATAGTCATCTAATCAAACGTCATTTACTGGAAAAAGTTGGGGAAACAGAATATAAGTTACATCCCCTAATTCGGCAATTTTTCCAAGTCAAATCAGAGAAAATGGATGGCATGGATGATGCTCGTCGTAAATTCTGTGCGGTCATGCTGGAGAAAGCTAAAATCTCACAGTCCACCAGGCTAAACGGAGGAATTTCGATGTATCCCTATTGACGTTTCCCCGAAGGTTCACTTTCCATTGTTTGGCACTGTGTCATCACCAAAACATCCTCTTGGCGGACTGCTATAACTGACCATTTTTGTCCTGTCCTCATATTTTGATGAGCAGGGTGAACGCTAATTTTGAGAGTTTTTAGAGGAGGACGACTGACTTTGATTTGGGCAAAGGCCATCTTTTTCCCTACAACTGTTACTGTCCCCGTCATTCTCATGGCTGATTCTGTGGGTTCCTCAGAGATTTCTTCCAAGTTAACCGACATGATTTTTCCTTCAGCAGTCATATTTAGTGTGGTGAAGTAACTACATTCTTCAGTAGGATAATCAGCTAATATTTTCTTGACTTTAAACTTAGTTTTGTCAGGAAGTTCTAGGTATAATCTTTCCTCTTCTTCTTTAATTGTTCCTCTCAGAATATAATGATAGTTTGGTGAGGACATTTGGTGGGTTAGTCTTTGATTATCCTTATATTTTAACTCACTTGTTCCCCTTCAACTCAACTAATGATAGAATTTTTTCAATCGAACATTACCAAAGAATCCACGTAATCCTCAGTCAGATCGTCTTGTTCATAAACTAGGTCACTGAGTTTGTCCCAACCGTATTCATCATTGAAATCTTGGAAACTGTCTGAGCAAATTTCTTCCCTGATTTCATCATAGGTTGATGAGTATCTTTTTAAATTATTAGTTTGTCTAAATAATAGCTCATCTTCAGGATTACTATTATCATTACTATCGGTAATATCGGTACTTTTCGGTTTAATTTGTTTGGAAACTTTTTTCATTAAATCACCTTATATTCAACTAAATTATACCATAGTATTCAACTAATCATTTCTCCATATACCGACACCTAACCCTTATGTTTCCATGTTCATTATCGGAAACATAAGGGTTTTTTCTTCGTTCAAACTCTGCACTTTGTTGTTCATCACTAAAGTTATCGACGAGGCTTTAAAGCCTAGAGCCTAAAGCCTCGTGGTGCTTAGCCTATGATTTAAGTTTAAGTGCTAAGTTTAATCCTCCAAACAGAAGAATACCCAAAATCGAAACAGGTTCTGGAACAGTAATGGGGTTCTCAGCCCTATTCTCAGTGGGATTCTCAATCGGAACCTCGTCTTGTGCCTGAATTGACCAATTTAAAACGTTAAAAGACGCATCTACACTACCACCAGCTGCCGCACCAAATGGAAGAACCCCAATGCTTGTAATAATGCCATTACGAAGGAAAAAGGCACCTCCTTCATCGCTTCCTGCACCCCAATCCATGATTGTTCCATCGAGTGAAATTGTTGGTTCGCTGAGAGAATCTGAACTAAAAATATCACTAGACCAAGTTTGATCACCCTCAATATCGTCAGTTAAAGTAGCACTGATGTTTGATAGCTCTGTTATTGTGTTGCTATCAGACTGAATTTCTCCCTCTATTGAGCCTGAAAGTAAAGCTCCAGATTCAAACAAATACGAGAAGGTAAAAGAGGCGGCTTTGACTGAGCGACTGCCTAGCAGACTCATTAAGGCAAACATAGCCATAGTAGTGAACCCTAGTTTATTCAGTTTTATCGACATAGGAAACCTTTTATTTTTTCAAAAATAGATAATAAATTTTGCCCAGATTAACATAGGTATCACGATTCTTCAACAAAATTTTTTCTTACTTAACTGAAAGGTTATATACTCATCCCTACGGGACTATAGCAATCGGATTTCATTTAAACCAATGAGGGATAACGGATGCTCTGCGCTCGACCCGTTATCCCTCATTGGTTCAAGTGAAATGCTTATATACTTTTGGTAGCCCAAGAGTTTGCAATGAGTCTTTTCACAATCACTTTAATCGTATGATTTCCCTCTCGTGTCATTGATCATTAACTTCCTATTTTCTACCGAACTGTTACAGTAATTGGCTCGGAAATAATAGGAGGCTCGTGAGGAACATGAGCGTAATTTGCGAGCAATAGTTGTAACTGGTGTTTCCCTGGGGGCAAAGTAAGAGTCGTTTCAGTTTGTCCGCCCCCAAAATGCCGAATATGGTCTGTAGCTGGTAGATACACAGTAAAATCGGGTAATTCTTGAAGATCGACCAACAGATGATGATGTCCTGTGTTTGGCTTTTCAATACCAGCCGGTGCAATTCCCATTCCCTTCAGTCCAAACTTGACTTTAAAAGTTTCTGAGACAATATCTCCGGTGGCCGGACTAATAATATAGACCTGTGCATTATTGGGTACATCAGAAGCTAACTCTGCAGCCAAGACTGGTGGTATTGCTAACCCAAGCCCGATTAAAAATGCCCAGATTAGAATGACGAATGCGCTCAAGATTTTTTTCATATCTGGTTGCTTAAAGTAAGAGTTAACAATTATTTTGGCAATTATTGTTAAGTTCTGTCAATTTTTCTGACATTCTATCCCTCAATCAAGTTTGAAAACGAAAGGGTAATAGTTTGTGTATCGATTTTTTGTTGGCACAAGATTGGCGATCAATAGCTACAATCCCCAGTTAAATTAAGCTTTTTCGAGCCATCTAGACCACAGCAAAATAAAGTCAAACTTGTCAGATTTATTAGCTTTATACTGAGGGCCGGACTTAACAATTTTCATTAGATTCAGGAATTGTGAGGGGCTTTTAATCACGACACAGCCGGCAGACCAATTTTCGATAGTCCCCCCCCTGCACTACCACGCCATCCAGTGGTCTTTGTAGTGTGTAGGTTAATGCCTCTGCCAGTTTCGACGGTGACTTTATCATCCCGAGAATAATTCTTATTACGATCGCGAACTAATCTAGCAGCATTAGAATTTTGGGCTAAAGCTTCATAACCTCGGTGAAGACCAACCTGCCACAAATCTTGATGGTGTCCCGTGTCCAACCTAGCCGCCCCAGTTGTACCACGATAAGGGTTTTGTGTTACCGTTCTACCAGGTTCTGTCGTTCCCAAGTAACAACATTTTAGCTTCGGTGTTCCGTTTTCAAAGACCAGAATAGCGATCTCATCATTCCACAAGTTAGCCTGATCATTATTGAAGGAGCCATTAACGTTCATCCCCTCGACGGCAACAATATTGATTTCACCGGTCCCAGTTCTTAGAGGGTAATTCCTAGATTTACAACAGTCAACAATTCTGTGAGCCAAGGTTGATCCACTCTTTTTGCTCGCACTTTTACCGTCGCTTATTTTAAACCCTAACCGTTCGGCGGTGGATTCCCCACTTTGAACCAAATCAAAAAAATGATGTCCGCCGATTGTGACAGTGGGAGTTTGTTAGAGTCGAATGGGATATCACTATCCCAAACTCTCATTCAGAACCGAACGTGAAGGTTCCCCTTCATTCGGCTCCTCCTAGCTAGTGGGAGCGACGCAAAAATGTCGCATCGACTAAATCTAGTCCAGGCAAGGGCTT
>NZ_JARVCN010000177.1:0-6800 GCF_038442745.1 Crocosphaera sp. Alani8 | reverse complement strand
GCTCTATAAAAAACCCCATCTTCATTCTCATAAATCATTCCTGATTGCTATATCTCAGCAGTTTTCTGATATCTTAATAAGTCAAAAAGCTCTCCAGCAAAGTCCTTGCAAATAACTTCAAAACTTTGATTGCTAACTTGAAAATCCGACTTCATGGTAATTTTAAGACCATAGGGAGGAATTAGGTTAGGATCATCAGGCCGAGATGTCGCAGCCAGTTGCGCTCCTGTTTCGAGGATATCTTTAGCAATACCAATAAATCTTTTTGTATCATCGTCCATCGCGGTAACCGAAGCAATGGGACTATTCGGGTTAGCTCTCGGCCAATAAGCTAATGCAGCTAAATAGGCAGTCTTTCCCGCACTTCTTGGTCCGATAATACGAAATTCTGTGTAATCTGGGAACTCTTCTTCTTGTCTGCCAAATAGATTCACCATAGTCCATAATTATTGTAAACAATAAACGGTTAGCCTTAATCATTCTTCTAGCCTTATTCCCGTTGCTAACCAGTATAAAGGGGGAATTAATCCATAAGGATACCAACTACCAGGATTGCGTAAATAAGCTTTAATTTCTTCAGGAGTCCCATCATCAGGAAGATAACAATTAGGACGGGGATCAAACCCTTCACGGCGATCGCACAAAATACCAAAAGCAGAACAAGCAAAAAACTCTAATCTCTTAGGAGATAACTTCTTTGTTAGCAATTTATAGGTTTCTGGTAAGCGAACCTCAAATAAATCTTCATCGGGATCTAGACGACAAGGCCAAAGTTCTCCTCGTTCGCATTTATTCATGACCACAGCTATGCGCACGTTTTTCAATTCGGGATTGTTTTCTTCTCTTTCCGAGAGTTCTTGACATAGCTTTTCAAACGCTGGTTTGTACACAGACTTATCCCAATTAGGTTCCCAGTCTGTCATCATAATCATCCACCTTGTGGTGGTAAATAATTCATCTATCCAAGTTTGAATTTCCTGTTGTTTATCGGGACGAGGGATATTCTCAAAAAATTCCCCTGGAAAGTCTCTTGTTGTCAGTTCAATATCA
This sequence comes from Crocosphaera sp. Alani8, assembly GCF_038442745.1. NCBI lineage: Bacteria > Bacillati > Cyanobacteriota > Cyanophyceae > Chroococcales > Aphanothecaceae > Crocosphaera > Crocosphaera sp. Alani8. The sequence goes on along the minus strand of NZ_JARVCN010000177.1, from coordinate 5,750 downwards.
ATTTTCTTTCGTTCTTCATTGCCAGGAATTTTAATTAAAAAATCATAATATGGTAAGTTATGCTGTTGCTGTGCATCGTATATAGTAGGAGCTATTTTTGCCTTTTTTTTCAAAATATCTTCTGCTAAATCGGCTAAATCTTTGGTTTCGGTGCTACGGGGAATTACTTCAATTCCTGCATACTTTTCTTTGAGTCCAGAAGGACAAGCCGCTAGGGTCGCAAGATAGGTGGTTTTTCCTGCATTTCTTGCCCCAAAAATACGAATTTCAATTTCACTAGAAGTTGTAGTCATGAGCTAAATAAGATCCTAAATATACCCAAGGTAATTCTAATAAGTTTGGTTTATGGATAGTGGTTATAAAAAATTGTGGACTAATATAAGGAGGCTGAGAATTATGCTCTCGAATAATATCATAAGCTAAATCAAAATATGTTTTACGAATATGGTCATCATAGTCAGACCAACGAAATAATTTATCAGGATTATACTGCCAGTTTTTTTCGTCTTTGTCTAAATCATTACTAAATAAATCTGCTTTATGAATAGCAATCAGAAGATGTTGAAGTTTAGGGCAGTTTTTTCTTAAAAAAGCTAACCAATTTTTTAGCTCCTTCTTCCAGGTTTCAGAATCAAGTTCTTCTGGTTCTTTTCCTTCCTCTAATTTTACTGACCGACTCCGATAAAGATAGGGAGGAAGTAATAATAAAATCGATTTACTTTTACTAACTATTTCAGTCAACTTTTGCCATTGTTCGGGGTTACTGTCTCTCTGTTTAGGGTTTGACCAATATTCTCCAGGGGTATCTATCCACCTTACTTCAAACTCTTGTCCTTTTCCTGAAGAAAGGTTAATTCTAAGAGATAAAGAAATTGGATCTTTAACTTCAAATGTACCAGCAAGTTGTCCTGTTTCAGGATTAGAAAATCTTTCAATTAAACTGTTAGCATCAGGTCGTATTACTTGAATATTTTGTGTTCCTTTTGCCAAAGCAACTATCATGCTAGTTTTGCCAACTGATCTATTTCCAATAATAATAACACTCATGAATTAATTTGACTAAAGTTTTCGCTTTTTGTAAAAAAAGTAACAGAAAATACTAAATTTTGTGATAATGTTCTGCCATTAGATTATTTGTAATGATTGTGAAGCCTTCTGGGCATTCTAACAGACTTTCAGTTTTTGAGTCATCTTCGATTTTATTTCTTGCTAGGAGTTAATTAAGTTCTACTATTAATACCAATTATACTTGTCCATGTCTTGTTTAACTTAACACCAATTTTGTTTTCAAGACAAATTGTCAACAAGTACCAAAGCTTTAAAATTTTAAGTTTTTTTACAATTCATTAACACAAGATTTGCATCAAAAATTAGACATGGGTTATATTATGACTGGATTAGTGATTTTTTTACGATTCTATATATAGAAAAATATATCGATATGGATGATTTTTATTTGGAGAGAGAAGTCGATGATCGACTCTATAGATGGTTAAGCGATGGAAACTACTGTTATGTTTTCAGCCCTCCTATGACAGGAAAAACAACTTTATTAAAAACACTACGAAAAAAACTCGAAAAACAAGGTTTTAAATGTGGTGTTATTGATCTCAAAAAAGCTATCAATGATAGTGACGAACAAAAACGAATAGATAGGATGGATGACCTATCTGCTTCCTGGATACTAATTCGTGATTTAGCAGAACAATTTTATCTTCCAAATGGAGAAAAATTGAATGAGTGTGAATTATATAAAGGCAATGAATTCCGAGGAGATCCTGAATTAAATAATGAAGAAATATGGCAAGTGTTTATAAAAAATATTCTATTACAAAAAGTAGAAGATGGTAATATTATTATTTTAATTGATGATGCTCAAATTTTATTTAATCCTGACATTTTATCTAAAGAATTCTGTAATGATTTTCTCTCAGCAATCCAAAAATGTTGTGGAAATAACAGACAAATAGCCTATCAAAACCAACAGCTAAGACGTATTAATTTTGTATTTTTTGGAGAAAGATCAGTATTTCATTCTACCACGTTTAATGAATATAAATTATTATTTATAAAAGAGAAAGATGTTATATTACAAGACTTTACTCTAGAAGACTTAAATAGACCATCTAACCAAGATTTAATAAATAAACAATTGAATAGAGTCAATAATTCAACAGCAATGGCTAATTGGGATAAAATTATTTCAGAAGTTCTCGAGTGGACTGACGGACACCCTTTATTAACTCATGTGTTTTTGAGATATATTATTAATTCTGATGATAGTATTATTGCACGAGTAACTGAAGGGGACAGAATAGATGAACTTATAAGGTCAAATATCTTTGGAATTGATGATGTAGCTGAAAATTTTAGTCTTATAGAAGAAAAACTGCGCTCAGATTCTGATTTGCGTAAAACTTATGCTAGAATCTTAAGTGAAGACGAAGTTCCCTATCATAGTGGTATTGATCAATATGATAAGTTAATAAACTTAGGATTATTGAAAAAAGATACCCAGACCAATACTCTTAAAGTTCGGAATCAAATCTATCAAATAAGATTTGATAGAGAATGGGTTGAGAAATATTCTGATTCTGATCCAATAAATGCAGAAATTAATCAACATGAAGAGGAAATAATGCCTGATCCACCCAATGATAATCAGTCTTTTTCAACTAACATTAAGAACAAATTAGCTAAAATTAACATAAGGAATGTATTAAAGAGGTTACTTCCTCATTACTTCAATTTCTTTATAGGAATAGCGACCTGGATTGTAACAGAAAACTTTTGGGCAAAGGTTTCTATAATAGCTGCAGTAATCTTCGGTGTATTACTGGTTGAAGTCGCCAAAGAATCATCTTTATTAAAGTCTATTTATATATCAGCTATTCTTTGGTTAATAGTTCTTTTGATTTTCAATATAACACAACAGCCATTTCCAGCTATACAAGAAAAAATTACAGTATTTTGTTTAATTTTCTTATCTTTATTGTTTGTACTAATATCATTTGAACGACTTAATAGTTTATTTATAAGGTTTGTCAAGCAACATCGAAGATTAGTTATTATAAGTGTTTTAGTTTTACTCATAATTGCAATTATTAGCATCCTTAATTCGATAGATAGTTATTGGTTGGAGGCTCAAGAAAGTGAATTAGCATATCTTAAAAATACAGGAAAGAAAAATGTAGAAAGTGCAATGAAAAGCGATAAAGAATTAGAAGCACTTGAATATTCTATAGAAAATGGTAAAAAACTTGAACAATTAAAAAAGCAGATTGACTCAGAAGACACAAAAATTAAATTCTTGGGATTAACATTATCTGATCAAAGAAAAGTAAGAAATGATTTTAAAAAAACTTTTAAGGAACAATTACCAACTGAAACCTTGTTAAACTTACAAAAAATTGGTGATACTCTTTACCAAGAAAATAGATTAGAACATCCTAAATCTGGTAGATCATTTACATCAGTAGCTTTCAGTTCAGATGGAAATAAAATCGTAACTGGAGATAACAAAGGAGAATTAATTCTCTGGAAAAATTTAGAGGAACCTTCACAAGGTACAGGTCAAAGAAAAGCTACACCAGGAACAATTCACAGTTTAACCTTCAGTCCTAATAACCAGAAAATAGCCATTGGTTCAACAAATGGTGTTATGGAGGTGTGGGATATATCAAATGAAACCAACACTCCTGTTAGATTAACAGGATGTAATGCAACAGGAGATGTTAAAACCCTAAACTTTTCTAAAAATGATCAGTATCTTGTAGCAGGAACCTTAGAGGGTGATATTTGTTTGTGGGATGTGACAGATAATACATTTAAAAAATCTGAAAAGATCAGGACTAAATCTGGTGAAAAATTAAAAATACACAAAGTTGTTTTTAGTCCAGATTATTCAAGAATTGCTGTTGCAAAAAGTGATGGTCAAATCGAGTTACGTAAAACTAATGATTTGACAAGAGATGAATCAATCCAACCCTGGACTCTGCGACCACTGGAATTCATTTTTGATTTAGATTTTAATCAACAAGGAGATGAAATAATTGCCGCAGGGAAATCGGGAAAGGTATCTGTTTTTAAACTGGAATACAATGGGGAAAAACCCCAAGTAATCAAAGATTTTTCAAAAGAACTACTTCAGTCATCCGTTGAAGATAACCCTTTTATCAAAATTGAACTTCAAGAAAATAATCAATTTACAGTTATTCGAGAGTATGAAAATAACTTGCGACTTTTAAAATATGATCTAGAGAAGGAAAAGCAGGGAAAGACTTTTTATTTAAAAGGTTACGATTTTAAAGAGATTGATAATAGTAAAACTATCATTAATGCTAGTTTTAATCAAGAGACACAAAGAATCGTAACAGTTGCAAATGGTGAATCGGTGTTAAGAATTTGGCGAGTAGAAGATAAACAGAACTATAAAATATTAGAAACTGACTCCGAGCGTTTAGTGAATACTCTCAGTTTTAGAGATCGTCAAGGAGATAATCGTGTAGTAGGAATGGTAACTATTGATAATAGTGGGAAGGTTCAATTTTGGAATGAAAAAAAAATCACTGAACAAGAAAAACTGACTCGAAATACTCAAGTCATTGATGCTGAGTTTATGCCAGACGGAAATCTGGTTGTTACAGCTGAAAAAAACGGTAGAATTGAATTTTTCAACTTAGATGGCAATGAATTGGAGAAGAATGGATTTGATGCGGGACAAGATATTAGTCAAATAGCTTTTATTCCTACAAGGAGTATGTTAGCTGTTCTTAATAATAAGACCAATACACTCTCATTTTGGGACGATTCAACAGGAGAATTGAAGGAAAGACTATTTCTCTCAGATGTCGATGATCCCAAACAAATAGAAATGATGGATTTTAGTTTAGATGGGAAATACTTGCTAGTGGCAGGAAACACTGAAGCAACGCGGCGAGATATATCCCATATATTCGATGTATCCGATCCCGAAAAACCTGATAAGCCGGAAATAAAAAACCTAAATGCTGCATATAAAGGTGGTATTACAAGTATTAGTTTTAGTCCCGATGGAGATATTGCGATCGCAGCTAAAGACGAAAATGAAGTATTTTTATGGGATGAATCTGGTGAAAAAATTGAATCCTTTAATCCTGAACACCAAGGAGGAATAGCCGCTATTAGTTTTAGTAAGTCAAAAAAAGATCCCCTAATAGGTGAGCATCCTATACTAGTAACTGTGGGAAATAAAGATAAGATTATAAAAGTATGGATATGGGATGAATCAAATCGTACAGGGAAACAGATCAAGGAATTTAAAAGTAGTTTAGACATTATTAAAACAATCAAGGTCAACCCTGATGGTGAGTTTATTGGCGTTGTAGGAGAAGTTAAGTCAACACAAACAAACAAAAACGTAGGAAAAGTTGAAATATGGCCACTCAGAACCTTAGATAAGTTATTGGAAAGCCGTTGTGAGTGGCTCGAAAAGTATCATAATTACAATAAGACTGATCTCGAATCATGTTGCGAAGAAATATTAAACCAATAAATAATAAATGCTTCGTCAACTTGTTGTCTAAATTAACACCATAATTAAGACCGCACCGACAAATTCATCCATTGCTGAATTATGACAATAAATTTCACAATCAAGCCCTTTTTAGGGATTGTACGCTATAACAAAAGGGGACTATAGAGGAGTATGGGGGTAAACTGACATCTTGCACCAGTACATAAAAACTTAAATTAGTCAGCAGTTCCTCACT
>NZ_JARVCN010000176.1:0-6885 GCF_038442745.1 Crocosphaera sp. Alani8 | reverse complement strand
TTTGGCCTAAGTTTTCGCAGCGAGTGACCCCTGGCTTTTTGAGAAGATACATTTCTGCTATATTTGTAGTTTCTGATAATTCATTTTCGTGACGGGCAATTAATACCCGATCCCTGGTTACAACTAAATCAGGTTCAATAAAATCTGCACCCAAATCAATGGCTAATTCATAAGCCGCTAAGGTATGTTCCGGACGAAACGCACTAGCACCGCGATGAGCAATCAGAAGATACATTTTTCTAACTTAAGATACGATATAATCTAACAAAATAATGACTATTTATTTGTAGTCCCTAATCAACTTTCCAAAACACACCCCAACCTAACAAAATTTTGATCCCCTCAACTGGAAACTGCTGTTAAGTCCCCCATGTAATTTTGCAATCATTTATTCTTGGCTTTCTCTTAGGCATCACAATCCTACTTTGGAACCATTATCGCCTAAAAGCTCAATTAAGAGAGATTTTAACCGTATCCCCTGATACAGAAGATTTACTAGGTGCTTTACCCGTATTAACTCTGATTAAGAGAGAAATTGGCTACATAAAACAAGAGTACCACAAACAACAGGAAGAATTAGAGCTAAAACAGCAGATTTTAGAAATAGCTCCCATTGCTTATTTACGGGTAGACGCAGAAAATCAACTACTATGGTGTAATTCACAAGCCCAGAGTTTATTGCAAATCGATCGCTGGCAACCAGAGCAAATTCGCCTGTTACTGGAGTTGGTTCGCTCCTACGAATTAGATCAACTGATCGAACAAACTCGCCAAACTCAAACCCCCCAGGTGAATGAATGGACATTCTACTACACCAATTATGTACCAGCACGGTCTCAAAGCCAAACTTACCCCAAAAATAACCTAAATAGCAGTTCTGTCGCTTTAAAAGGCTTCGCTTATCCCTTACCCCAAGGACAAGTCATTGTCTACATTCAAAACCAACAACCCTTAGTGGAGTTGTCCCGTTCGAGCGATCGAGCTTTATCCGATCTTACCCATGAGTTACGCACCCCTTTAACCTCTATTTCTCTTATTTGTGAGTGGTTAGGACAACGTTTGTCAGATCCGGAGCGTCTTCGAGCCAACCAAATGGGGCAAGAAACCCAGCGTTTGATTCATTTAGTTGAAGATTGGTTAGAATTAAACCAAATACAAGAAAACCCCCACCAAAATTTATCCTTAGAACCGTTAGAATTAAATAGCGTTTTATCCGTTGCATGGCAAGTGGTAGAACCCCTTGCTCAACAAAAACAAATTAATTTAAGAAATTCTGGCGAAAAAGAAGTAAGATTCTCAGGGGATAACTCCCGTTTAATGCAAGTATTTATTAATCTTTTCGATAATAGTATCAAACATAGTCCTGATAATAGTGAAATATTAGTCAGTCTCAGGGAAGATTTTAAGAATCAAACAATAGAGATAAGTATTCTCGATCAAGGATTGGGATTTTCTGAAAAGGATCTTCCCCATATTTTTAACCGTTTATATCGAGGGGATACTTCCCGAAATCGACAGGGAACAAAAAAAGAATCCTTACGGTCAGGAAGCGGTTTAGGACTAGCAATTACTCAAGAAATTATACAGGCTCATGGGGGAACAATCACAGCTAAAAATCATCCTGATACGGGAGGGGCTTGGATACAAATCCTATTAACCAAAATCTCTTAGATCCTTTGTTGTTTCTTAACTTTCCTGAGCTAAAATAAAGAGTCCCAAACTAAATTTATGTTGCAATTTATTGTAAATAGCACATAAAAAATACTATGCTAGATATAGGGTTAAATTAATTTCAAAAAGTAATATTCAGTATAAATTAACAATAGCGTTGTGAATATCTCTTCCCCAGATAATTATCCCGAAAACACTTACTTTCAACGCTGTCTCAAACGACTAGAACAGGAAGTGTTGCGGATGGGAACCTTAGTAGAGGAATCCTTTCGCCTCAGTCATCAAGCTCTGTTTGAAAGAGACATCGACGCAGCTCATAAAATTCCGATTCTTGATAAACAAATAGATCGCTACTATCGAAAAATAGAATCAGACTGTGCCACACTAATGACCTTGCAATCTCCAGTTGCTCAAGATTTGCGTCTGTTGAGTGCTTTTATGCAATTGGTTAGGGATTTAGAGCGCATTGGAGACTACGCTAAAGATTTAGGAGAAATCGCACTCAAATTATTTCCCTACGAAAACCAGAATTGTATGAGGGAAATGGCCATGATGTCCAATCATGCTCAAATGATGTTGGCTACCAGTTTAGTGGCTTTAGCAGACTTGGATGGGGGGGCTGGAAAACGAGTTAAAAAATTAGACGATACCGTAGACGATGCTTATGAAAAACTTTATGATCGCTTAGCTAATCAGCGAGACATTATCGGGGTTATTGAGCCATATTTGCTCCTCGCTTTAGTTATCCGTCATTTAGAAAGAATGGCTGACCATGCCACTAATATTGCACAGCGCGTGTCTTATATCGTTACTGGCCACAGAGGTTAAACTGATATCTTGCACCAGTATAGAAAAACTTAAATTAGTCAGCAGTTCCTCACTCCGTTCCGGCGCTATCGCACAGCAGTCAGCGTTCAGCATTGGTTTAATATTACTCACAGTAGATGATAGATATTGATATGTTTCAGCTAATGGCTGATAGCTGAACGCTTACAAACTAGCCAGTTTTATCTAAGGTGCAAGATGTGAGGTAAGCAATTCCGCACTCCTGACTCCTTGTCCCGAAGGGACGATCAAAGCTCCATGCAAATTCTTAATTAAAACATGATCATTTGCTCACCTTCTCTTAACCAACTGCTAGAATTGCATCTCCAGGCCTAAATGCGATCGTGATAAGAAACCAGTTAAGTCAAATATTCTAGGTGTGAGGAACGTGAAAATGTGGAAATTGTTTTCCCAATGTCTGAAAATGACATCTGGTGTGGCAGCTTTGTCCCTAATGGCAACCCAAACAGTCATGGCTGCTCCCGATGAAAATCAACTGAACCCAACCTCGGGAGACATAGTTTCCCCCGAAGAAGCATTAGGGGTTCTCCAAAATCGTCCAACTCTCAAAACTCCCTTAAACCGAGATACCAGTAAACAGTTTCGGGATAATACCGGGGGAGACGGGATGTCCCAAGTAACCAGCATTTCTGAGTTACGGGACGTTTCTCCCACAGAATGGGCTTATGAAGCCCTGAGAAGTCTAGTAGAACGTTACGGTTGTATTGTAGGTTATCCAGACCGCACATTCAGAGGCAACCGAGCCTTATCCCGTTTTGAATTTGCAGCAGGATTAAACGCCTGTTTGAATACCATAGAAAGGTTATTGCAAGAAAACGTAGCGGTTTTAAGGGAAGACATCGAAAAATTAAAGCGGTTAGCCCAAGAATTTGAACAAGAACTACTGGCGTTGAAAGCGCGGGTAGATAACCTAGAAACAAGGGTTGCGTTCCTGGAAGATCACCAGTTTTCCACCACAACCAAATTAAACGGGGAAGTGCTGTTTACATTTTCCAGTGCTTCTGGAGAACGGGCGATCGACTCACGGCAACGAGATGATATTTTTAACTTTGGAGCGGACGGACGCGATGAAACCCGACGCATCGATGATAATGCAACATTAGGTTTTAGAACTCGACTCAATTTAGACACCAGTTTCACTGGAAAAGACCGTTTAAGAACCCGAATCGAAACAGGAAATATCGTCAACTATAGTCGTGCTACAGGAACAGTTATGGCACGATTAGGACACGATATCTTTAGAGAGGCCGATGTTCGCATTGGAGACGTATACTATAGGTTCACCGTAGATAATTTAACCGCTTGGGTTGGGGCTAACTCTCTCGATATTGACGATATCTTCGAGGTAGGAAATCCCCATTTATTCAGTTCTGGCAGTGGTGCATTATCCAGGTTTCTTCGTTATAACCCCTTAGTGTTCCGTGGTCCCGAAGGTATGGGAGGGGGTTTTAAATATAAAGTATGGGATGATCTCTTTGAGGTTCGAGGCTTATACTTAGCAGAAAACGGTAATAGCCCAGATTTAGGACAAGGGATGTTTAATGGTAACTATAGCACCGGTGGTCAATTAGTGATTAATCCGGCAGATAACTTAGATTTTAGCTTTACCTATCTTCTTTCCTATTTTGCAGGAACCGCTGATCCTCAAGGAGAAAGTAGCCCTAACACCTCCTCTAGTAATGGTAGCCGTGTGGCTAGTGATCCTTTCTTAGGCGCTCCTACCCTACGGGATAGTTACGCTATTCAAGGGGACTGGCGCATTAATGATACTTTCCACTTGACAGCTTGGGGAGGTTATGCACTAGCCCGCGCTCAAGGAAAAGACAAAGATGGAGTCGATCGCAGTGGTTTTGGGGCGGATCTATGGACCTGGAGTGCTGCTCTATCCGTTATTGATGTCTTCAAAGAGGGAGCCGTTTTATCAGTTGCGGGTGGTCAATTTGTTACCGCAGAGCGTGTAGACGCTTTCCCCGGCGATCGCAGAATTCCCGATAAGGATACACCTTACATCATAGAAGCACAATATAAATACCCCCTCAGTGATAATATATTATTGACCCCGGGCTTCTATGTGGTCATCAACCCAGAAGGAGATGAAGATAACAACAGTATCTGGGTGGGAGCTTTACGGACTACCTTTAAGTTCTAATCAGCAATAATAACTGGTAATTGGGAACCAGTTTCTTACTTTACTGTTCCTTTATTATGTCTTAGCCATTTCTTAAAGTTAGTAGTCTAGGATGTAGTCTGTTTACTATCTAGAAGATCTTACAATGGGTAAAGTAGCAAAATATTTGTTGTTTTGCCAATCCATTTTAATCAAAATCTAGATAAATCAGCTAAAAACCATAGTTGATAAACAAGTTACTATTGTATGAACTAGATTGCCGTTTAAGGCAATCAGGACATTTCTAAGGTGTGAGGAACGTAAAAATGTGGAAATTGTTTTCCCAATGTCTGAAAATGACATCTGGTGTGGCAGCTCTGTCCCTAATGGCGACCCAAACAGTGATGGCTGCCCCCGATGAAAATCAACTGAACCCAACTTCGGGAGACATAGTTTCCCCCGAAGAAGCATTAGGGGTTCTCCAAAATCGTCCAACTCTCAAAACTCCCTTAAACCGAGATACCAGTAAACAGTTTCGGGATAATACCGGGGGAGACGGGATGTCCCAAGTAACCAGCATTTCTGAGTTACGGGACGTTTCTCCCACAGAATGGGCTTATGAAGCCCTGAGAAGTCTAGTAGAACGTTACGGTTGTATTGTAGGTTATCCAGACCGCACATTCAGAGGCAACCGAGCCTTATCCCGTTTTGAATTTGCAGCAGGATTAAACGCCTGTTTGAATACCATAGAAAGGTTATTGCAAGAAAACGTAGCGGTTTTAAGGGAAGACATCGAAAAATTAAAGCGGTTAGCCCAAGAATTTGAACAGGAACTACTGGCGTTAAAAGCGCGGGTGGATAACCTAGAGACAAGGGTTGCATTCCTGGAAGACCACCAGTTTTCTACCACTACTAAACTAAGAGGGGAAGTGCTGTTTACCTTTTCCAGTGCTTCTGGGGAGAGAGCCATCGACTCACGGGAACGGGATGATATTTTTAACTTTGGACGCGATGCCCGCGGAGCGACCCGACGACCTGATGATAATGCAACCTTAGCCTTTCGGACTCGACTCAATTTTGACAGCAGTTTCTATGGAAAAGACCGTTTAAGGATTCGTTTTCAGTCTGGAACCATCCCCCGATGGGATCGGGCAACAGGAACCACTATGGCCCGTCTGGGACACGATGCGTCTAACGATGCTGATGTGGAATTCGACGATGTTTACTATCGCTTCCCCATCGGTAAATTCCGTGGTTGGGTAGGAACCAGTGCCTTAGACATTGATAACATTTTCGATGTGGGTAACCCATTCTTAGCTAGTTCCGGAAGTGGTGCGCTCTCCCGTTTCATGCGTCGTAACCCGTTACTGTTCCGTGGTCCTGAGGGTATCGGTGCTGGTGCCGAATACAAATTCTGGGACGACATTTTCGTAGTTAGAGGTCTTTACCTAGCGGAAAATGGGAATAGTCCCGACTTAGGAGAAGGTTTATTTAACGGTAACTACAGCGCAGGGGGTCAGTTAAGTATTTATCCCACTGATAGCTTAGATGTTAGTTTTACCTACCTGTTTTCATACTTTACTGCGGATGACGTTAATACCACCTCTAGTAACGGTAGTCGTGTAGCTAGTGATCCCTTCTTTCATGCGCCAACTAATCGAGATAGTTATGGTATCACAGGGGACTGGCGTATTAATGACACCTTTCACCTCCACGCCACTGGTGCTTACGCTTTAGCCCGCGCCCAAGGTTTTGCTAACCCAGAGATCGGGGACGATCGCCGTGGTTTAGGGGCTGACTTATGGACTTGGGCAGCTATTTTGTCTGTGGTGGATATCTTTAAGGAAGGTGCTGTACTTTCTGTTGGTGGTGGACAGTATGTCACTGCTGAACGGGTTGAGACGCTTCCTGGTGACTTACAGTCAATTGATGAGGATACCCCATACATCATCGAAGCTCAGTACAAGTTTCCTCTGACTGATGGCATTTTGTTAACTCCTGGTTTCTATGTGGTTATCAACCCAGAAGGGAATGAAGATAACAACAGTATCTGGGTGGGAGCTTTACGTACTACCTTTAAGTTCTAATCTACTCAGTTAATAGTTAACAGTTAGCAGTGATCAGTGATTGGTCACTGCTTTGTTGTTTTCCTGTTTTACTCACATCTTGCACCTTCGATAAAACTGGCTAGTTTGTAAGGGTTCAGCGGGAGCGACGCAAAAATGTCGCATCGACCGGAATTCGGTGAAAGCGACTGGGGA
>NZ_JARVCN010000175.1:0-6915 GCF_038442745.1 Crocosphaera sp. Alani8 | reverse complement strand
ATTTCATCCCCATGTCTGAAGCCAGGGGCTTTCATGCTCCGATTTTCGGTAATTTCTTGTTTAAGGCCTCTCGTAATGTCTTCGACATAAGGACTGGCTGCAGAAATAGCGGCCATTTGCCCAAGCAGAATAATAGTCGCCCAGAGACTCGACTGATGGGGAAAATCTACATGAACCCATTGACCAGCATCCCGTAGAGTTAGAAGGTAGCGTCTGCCATCTAGAATGTCGGTACCGCTGGGATTGATATCCCCGTTGTTGACTAAGTTCCAGGTGTCAAGATCCGTCATGTAGTCAAGTCCTTCTCTGGGGTAGAGGGAGGTTTGAAGGATGGGTTGATTGCCAAAGTTAAAGTCTTTCAGTAAAAATTGAGAAACGTGAGGCCCCACTTGGCATCCTTCATAAGGACCTCGGAAGATGTTTTGCGGGGTTACTTCAAAACCAAACTGATCAGCAAAATCCAAGGCATTGAGATCGTCGCAAGCTTCTTTAATCAATAAGCTTTTTTCGTACTGATCAAAGCGTACGTCCCGACACAATGCCATCCAATAGCGTTCTACCATATCAATGGCTGTATTCCGACTGTCAAAAGCCGGCGCAGCTGCCATACGGGCCCCGTTGGAATCATTACCGATCAGTTGGAATGCATAAGCGTTGAGGGGGTTAACTAGTAAACGTTCTCCCCCTCCTAAAATTACATTTTCAAACTCTGCTTGGGTTCCTGTTGAGATCGCCTTTAAAAGAGATTGAAAGGAATCACAGTCAACAAGACCATTCTCATCGTGTTTTAAGGTTTTGGTAAAAGAACCAAACCCGGCTAAATTAAAGTCTTGCCCTCTTGCTTTAATCGACCTATTGTTAAACCCTTCTCGATCTCCATTTGTTTCGGGTTGTTCTGTTATGAATTCAGCGGCAGATCTTTTAAGCCTCTCGATAAGAATTTTTTCTGCTTCTGATCTACGGGAATCAAAATCCCTGTTTTGTGGTGTTTCTTGAGACATCATTCAATTTCCTGAATTTAAAACCCGTTTTTAATAACGGGAGCTTACTATTAAAAATCTTACTACCAAGAATTATGAAGATTATCTTGTTATTTGAAAAAGTTCACAAATATAAGATATAAAACACATTACTTTAATTTACTTATTAATCAAATTCAACTCAAAATAAAGGTCTATTCAAAAGACATTCCTAGGAAAATTATAGAAGGTACAAATAATACGAAATAATCTTAATGACTTAAATACTTAGGACACTAACAACTCACTTCTTTTTAGTGGAAAAACCTGCTTGTCAATCTTTTTGAACAAAACTTTACATTTTTGTAATAATTTGTTACATTTAGGTTGTAGCAAGTCTCCACATAAAATTCTATGATTCCTATTCCAGAACCCATTAAGATTAAGTCTGACGTTTCCGCTCTCAAGCAACGCCTTGATTGGGGTGAACCTGCTTTAACCATCATCGATGCTAGAAGCAGAGAAGCTTTCAACAACAACCATATCACTGGTGCTATTTCTTTCCCCGTAGGTGAATTAGTGAATAGAGCTTTAATGAACCTTGAACTTATCCGTGACATTTACGTTTACGGTGGAAACGAGAAAGAGACTGCTACGGCTGCCAATAAACTTCGTGATGCCGGCTATGAAAACGTTGCCGAATTAGTAGGCGGTTTTGAATCGTGGAAAGCTGCCGGTTATCCCGTCGAAGGATAATCGACAACACATTAGTTTAGACTGGAGTCTATCTCCATACTTTTAAGGATAACCTACCCTGGATTATTGGTCTGGGGTAGGTTATTGCTTTTAGAATTGATTCGTTTAGCAGTACGTAAAATTTGCCCGGCTAGAATAGCTGCCCCAAAACCATTATCAATATTAACCACGCCGATACCGGTAGCGCAGGAATTTAACATAGTTAACAAAGGAGCAACCCCACCAAAACTAGTCCCATAGCCAACACTGGTGGGAACACCAATAACTGGACAGTCCACCATCCCTGCCACCACACTAGGTAAAGCACCTTCCATCCCTGCCACGACAATAATCACATCTGCCGCATTTAATAATTCTCGGTGACTCAATAAACGATGAATTCCTGCAACCCCCACGTCCCAGAGTTTTTGGGTTTGAAAGCCACACAACTGAGCCGTGATGGCAGCTTCTTCAGCCACTGGTAAATCTGCTGTACCTGCCGTCAGAATAGAAATTACGCCCAGTCCCTGAGAAGGAATTTGAGCGGTTTGTAAGGCGCAAATACGAGCAGTGGGGTAATAAGTTAGAGAAGGTATCTCTGCTTCTAATTGTTCTGCGATCGCAGTTTCGATACGAGTAGCCATCACCACGGGAGAATGGGAGGCCATAGTGGTCATAATTTGTATGATTTGCTCTGGAGTTTTTCCCGGTCCCCAAATAACTTCAGGAAACCCGGTTCTAAGGTGACGATGATGGTCAACTTTTGCAAAGTTCCCCACCGATTCAAAGTTAAAGTTTTTTAGTTGTTCTAAAGCAGTTTCGGTACTTATTTCTCCTCTGGAGACACCTTTGAGGAGTTCTTGTAGCGCATCAGGGTTCATTCAGTCTATGGCAGTTTTTATACTTGTGGGGGATAGTGAACAGTGGCCAGTGACGAGTGATAACTGGCAATAAATAAAAAGGGTTAAGAAAATACTTTCCTAACCCTACTAATTAACGCCTGACCCCTAATAATTAATTAGGTTGCAGGGAATAAACTCGCTGGTTGTTTTTGCGATAAAAAGCGTTCATTGACAACCTCTTGGAAGGCGGTTAAATCACTTTGCCAATCATCGATTCCTTTTTGTAACTTAGCTATCACTTCTTGAGGATTAGCTGCGGCCAAATTATAGTTAAAGTTTCCAGCAAATAACAAAGCAGGGATAGTAGATTTATCCGGCATTTGAATTTTAGCCTCATTAATGTTTAGGCTAAACTGACAACGATCTAGTTGATACAATAGGTTTAAACCAGCTTGTACAGGTGTCTTGCCGTAATTTTGCCAGTCACCAGGAGACAAGAGATTTTGTGTAATAAAGTTTCTTGCACCTTGACTATCACCTGGGAAGGGGACTAAGCTTTTGGGAGTAATAGATAGTCCTTGATAAGCTGCGTTAGCAAGTTTTTCTACATATTGACGAGCAACTTTAGGGATATTTAATTCATCAGGAGTTTTTGCCCCTAAAGACTCCATAAAGGTAATGGTGCGAGGTTGAGCAACGATACTGACACCATTCTGGAAGGTAACTTGTGAAAGATTTTGTCCTAAAACTGGCTTCTTAGCTAATTCCCAGTCATTAGGAACAATTCCTGTTTGCTTGAGAAACTCTTGAGAGAGCATGGTGGGATTAAGATTTTTAGCCGAAATAGCGATGGCTAATTCTTGAATTTCCCGAATTTCTAGGGGTTTCTTTTGCGTTTGATCAGATGGAGTTGCCATGATAATTCCCTTAATGGTTTCTAAATGCGCTACCAAAATCTGGCTATTCTCAGTTTAGGGGTTAAGGGGCCTCTATGTTTTTTTTTGATTAAAAAACGTTACAGTTAAATTTCCGCTACTGCTCTCTCTATTAGTCGTCTAGCTAAAGTTTGGGTTCCTGTATGTTCATAATAGTTGGTTGTCATGTCTAAAAAGGCTGCAACATAATCCAGTTTGTCTTCTGAATACTCGATAAAGTTGCTTAAGCGATCAAATAGTCCTTGAGGAGTGACATTTTTTTCTTCGACAAATCCTGACATCCATCCCTTAACAGAGTCAAAACTTTCTCCGATAAAATTTAGTTGATTACTGGTTTTATTGCCGGGAATGCCTTCTTTGATATTCTTAAAAGTGCTATTCTTTTCCAATTCTTGGGGAGAAAGATCGTTAAGACTCGATTCAATTTTCATGATAAAATCTGGACCAAGGGGGATTAAACCATCTAAACAAACTAATGCGGCCATTCTCATCAAAGATTCTCCGCTATAATCCCCCAAAGAACCAACAAAATCCCCAATACTGTCCCCAGGAATACCATTAATCTGACAAAACGCTACTAACTCTGTCACTAATTTTAAGCATAAATCGATGGCTTGAGCTTTATCAGGGTTGGGAGTAATGCGGTTTAAAAAGCCCAAAAAGGAGACTTTTTCGCCGATTTTATTGGCTAAAGCTGCCGCTCCTAAGGCACTATCGCTACTATCGATAGTTTGGTATAACCAGAGGGCCCGTTGGTATCCTTGGGATTTATCATTGAATAGGTACACTGCGCGATTACCGATTTGTTGGATCATGTCCTCGTCGGTTTCTCCAGTAACAGTGCGAATGGTATTCTCAAACCCCACCAAGTTATTCCATTCTCCAGGAACCACATAATCCAAGGTTTTCAAGACTTTGATGGTCATGTTGTCGGTGGGTAATTGATCTACAATCTCATAAATTGGTTTACTCATAGTAGGTTCTAGAGAAAATTTAACAGATGACACAACTGTATCTTATCCGTCATGGGATTGCGGTAGAAAGAAGTAATTTAATTAATGATGAGGCGCGTCCTTTGACAGAGTTGGGAAGAGAGAAAACTGAGAAAGTTGCACGACGGTTGAAGAAAATCAAGATTAGTTTTGATATTATTTTAACGAGTCCCCTGCTCAGAGCAACCCAGACTGCTAAAATATTACACAAGGCTGGTTTAAGCAATAAATTGGTAGAATCTAGCCATCTTTCCCCTGGTGGAAGTCTTCATTGTTGGATCGATTGGTGGATAGATTCTGAGTATCATCACCACAAAAGCACCGTTGCTCTGGTTGGACATCAACCCAACTTAGGCAACTGGGGGGAAGCACTAATTTGGGGGGATAATCAGGGTAGTTTAGTGCTTAAGAAAGCTGGCATAATAGGGTTAGAATTGCCAACATCCATCAACCCAAATGGCAACAGTGAACTTTTTCTGTTGACATCCCCGAAGTTTTTTATTTAGAGAGCGGGAGACGCGATTCGAACGCGCGACATTCACCTTGGCAAGGTGACGCTCTACCACTGAGCTACACCCGCATCTTTCGACACTACACTATAGTGTTACATAGAATCATAACAATGTCAAGTTTAAAGTAGAAGAACCACGACGTTGATCTAACCATTGTTGCAAAATAATAGTGGCAGCCAGGCGATCGACTAAACCCTTGTTGTGGCGAGAATATTTTTTTTGAGCCTTTAATTTAGCTTCTGCTTCAATGGAGGTAAGTCGTTCATCGATGTATTCTACGGGCAGTTCTAGGGCTTTGGAGATACGTTTAGCAAATTTTTGTACTTGTAAAGCCTGAAAACCGATGCTTCCGTCCATACAGTAGGGAAGACCAATCACCAATAATTGAGCGTCTCTTTCTCTGACCAATCCTTGTAACTGTTGTACATCTTGGGGAAAGGATTTACGTTCAATAGTGGTTAAACCGGTGGCAATCAAACCTGTTCCGTCGCATCCTGCTACCCCAATACGTTTTTTACCCACATCTAACCCTAGTGCAGAAACTCGCTCCATAATTGATCAATACTCAGATATTTTTAACTCCATTTTAAACTAAATCATCTTCGGTAATCAGTAGATGATTTTAGATAACAATGTTGATATTTTAGTAATGATTGCTCAAATATCTGTCGAAAGTTTGAGGTTATGTCTATATCGTGTTAATAAAACTATCTTTAATTGACACGGTATTTTCCTGATATTATCAGCGATTTGCATCATAGTTAAATTCTATTTTTTCCTAATACTGGATTGCTAATTATTTCTACTAATTTATTTAAAGTATTTTCTAAATATTTCTTTTGACAAGCTTGGCGTTGGATTTTTCCACTGGAAGTCTTGGGAAGACTAGCAGTTCTGATTAAAACAATATCATATATAGATATGTCATGTTCTTTCATAACAGCTTGGCAAATATCACCCACAACTTGGTCAATATCTAGTCTTTTTCTATAGCTTCGTTTCACCTCCTGCACAATAATTAGTTTTTCAATGCCATCAATAGATACAGAAAAAGCCACACCACTATTTTCTAGCAAAGCAATATTACTTCTAGCTACTGTTTCTTCAATATCTTGGGGGTAATAATTTTCACCTTTAATGATGAGAATATCTTTCAAACGGCCTGTAATAAACAATTCTCCATCTTTGATAAATCCTAAATCCCCTGTCCGTAAAAAAGGCCCTTGTTTCCCAACGTAAGCATTAAAAGTATGGTGAGTTTCTTGGTCTAAATTCCAATAACCTTGAGCAATACTTTCACCACAAACCCAAATTTCCCCTACTTCGTCAGGGAAACAAGGTTTTAAAGACTGAGGATTAACAATAATAATCTCTGTATCTAATCTAGAATAACCACAACTGATAAATTGTTTACTTTTTATAGTTGTTTCTGTGGCTTCCTTGACCTTATTTTGTCCTAATGCTTCTGTGTCTAGTTGACATACAGTTGCTGGTTTATTTCTATATCCACCTGCAACCATTAATGTTGATTCAGCTAAACCATAACAAGGATAAAAAAAGTTCGTTTGAAACCCATAAATTTCAAAAGCTTGTCTGAATTGCTCTAAGGTTTTAAATCGTAAAGGTTCAGCACCATTATAAGCAGTTTCCCAAACACTTAAATCTAGTTTTTTTCGTTGATCAAGGGAAATTTTCTTAACACATAAATCATAACAAAAATTAGGACCTCCACTATGAGTAACACCATAATCAGAAATCGCTTTTAACCAATTAATAGGTCTTCCCAAAAAAGCGATCGGTGGCATTAAAATTCCTAAAATACCGCTATAAATTGGTTCTAAAATACCATCAATTAATCCCATATCATGAAAGTGAGGCAACCAACTAGGAAGCTTCTCAAAAAGTCTGGGGGGACTCGCCGAAAGTTAGGGGACAAAGAT
>NZ_JARVCN010000174.1:0-35175 GCF_038442745.1 Crocosphaera sp. Alani8 | reverse complement strand
CTTTGTCCCCTAACTTTCGGCGAGTCCCCCCAGACTTTTTGAGAAGCTTCGTTTTGACAGTATGTTTCTCCATAATCATACCTTTCTTCATCATACCAATCCAAGCACCATTCAGCTATATTCTGCCACATATCCAAACAGCCATAGGGACTTTGCCTATCTAGGCGCACACCTACTGGTAAGAGTGTTGTAGAAACTGGAGGCATTGTATCCCAGTACCAGTCTTCTGGTTCTTCATTTCCCCAAGGATAAAGCTGTCCACATTCTCCACGACACGCTTTTTCCCATTGTGCTTCAGTTGGTAGTGCATATCTATCTCCTGTTATTTCTGAGAGCCATTTAGTAAATTGGTAAGCATCAAACCAAGTTACATAAGTAATTGGATATGGCTTCCCGTCACTCTTTTGTTCTATTTCTTTATGAAAACTCCAATGGTAAGCACTTGATTGAAGAAACTGCACCCATAAATCTATAGTAACTGGAGTTCGTTGAATTTTATAAGTTGATAGCCATATTTGTCTTTTTGGTTCTTCATCTTCCTCAGCTTCAACATCGGTATCCATATTAGCTCCCATTATAAATGTTCCTTCTGGAACTTCTACTAAATCTAATTTTATTGTATCCATTATTTCAAGAAGTTTTTTAGTAGATAAATTTTCTTATATCAAACTCAGGTTGACAAGAATTTTGAGGCTGAAAAAATTGTAGGGATCAACGATTGTTGATCCCTAAGCTACATTATGACTCTTATCTATCAGTCAGTAAAATTCAAGCAGCCCACTCGGTATGGAAAGCTTCTCCTTTGGGTTTATCAACACGCTCATAGGTGTGCGCACCAAAGTAGTCTCTTTGTGCCTGGGTTAAGTTCTGAGGTAGATCAGCACGACGATAGCTGTCGAAGTAGTCTAAAGAAGCACTAAAAGCAGGAACAGGAATACCTACTTGATTCGCTAATACTAGCACTTCACGCCAAGCGTCTTGACGATCTAAGATACTTTGTTTAAACTCAGGGGCTAAGAGTAGGTTAGGTAGATCAGGATTGTCTACAAATGCCTTCTTAATCTTGTCTAAGAAACCGGCACGAATAATACAACCGCCTTTCCAGATGCGCGCAGATTCGGGTAAGCTAACCTGGTTACCATAATACTCAGCAGAAGCTTTAGCAATTAAAGCCATTCCCTGAGCATAGGAACACATTTTAGAGCAGTAGAGAGCGTCTCTAACCTTGTTAATAAAGGCTTTTTTATCTCCATCAAATTTAATGGCAGGGCCAGTTAACTGGTGAGAAGCGGACTCTCTTTCCTCCTTGTAGGAAGACATCACCCTTGCGTTTACGGCAGCGTACATGGTGGGAATGGGAACCCCTAACTCTAAGGAACTTACCACGGTCCAACGACCGGTTCCTTTTTGTCCAGCGGAGTCTAAAATTAGGTCAACCAGATGCTTCTTGCTATCGGGGTCAACATACTTAAAGATATCGGCCGTAATTTCAATTAAGAAAGAATTAAGTTCATCGGTGGTGTTCCACTCTTTGAAAACTTCGTGTAATTCTTCATTGCTCAGGCCAAGGGCATTTTTCATGATATCGTAGGCCTCTGCAATTAACTGCATATCGCCGTACTCAATGCCGTTGTGAACCATTTTTACATAGTGTCCAGCACCACCAGGACCAACGAAAGTAACACATGGTCCGTCATCTACTTGGGCTGCAATTTTGGTTAAAATGGGTTCTAATTCTTCGTAGGCTGCTTTGGTACCCCCAGGCATCAAGCTAGGACCTTTTAAGGCACCTTCTTCACCGCCACTAACACCCATTCCGACGAAACCAAGACCGGTTGATTCTAGGTCTCTGGTGCGTCTTTCGGTGTCTTCGTATAAGGAGTTACCGCCATCGATGATCATATCCCCTTCTTCTAAAAGAGGTTTTAAATCTTCAATAACATAGTCAACAGGCGCACCTGCTTTAACCATGACTAAGATTTTACGAGGACGTTCTAAGGTTTTTACAAATTCTTCTAAGGAATAGGCCGCTTTGACATCTTTGCCTTGGGCCCGTGTTTTCATGAATTCTTCTGTTTTACTTGCTGTACGGTTATAAACAGCAATAGGGAAGCCGCGACTTTCGACGTTGAGGGCGAGATTTTCTCCCATTACCGCCAGGCCGATGACACCAAAGGTTCGCTTTGTCATATAATTCCTACCAACTCTACGGGTTGTTTGATCAAGAGGACTTTGATCTTGTTTGACTGTTGAAGTGTGTCTAGGGAACACCACATATAAGTGTAGCTCCTAATTTTCTGTGACCTGGTTTCTCTAAATAGAATTTTAAGTAATCATTCTCAACAAGCGATCGCTTATGTAGCAGGAGGCAGGAGGTAAAACCCCTCACAGATTGGTTTTCGGTGATCCAGAGTGTCCTAAACTATAGTTCAACTTCTATGCAAAGTAGCCACAAGTTAAGAAATGGCTTGATCTCCATCAAAGCATCGCGTCAAGTTCCTTAAAAATGTTAGGATCGCGACAGAAAGAGAAACGTGATAAAAGAAAAGGAACCAACGCTACATGCAAGAGTTTGACAAGTCAATATCCTTCGACGGACGAGATATTCGCCTAAAGCTAGGACTGTTAGCCCCCCAAGCAGGTGGGGCAGTCTTAATCCAGTCCGGAGATACAGCAGTTTTGGTCACAGCAACAACAAGCAAAGGAAGAGAAGGCATCGACTTTTTACCCTTAACCGTAGACTACGAGGAGAGACTCTATGCTGCGGGGCGGATTCCAGGAGGATTTTTACGACGGGAAGGCCGTCCCCCAGAACGGGCAATCCTCATTAGTCGTCTGATCGATCGCCCTTTACGTCCCCTATTCCCTAACTGGTGGCGCAACGATATTCAGATTATTGCTACTACTCTATCTATGGATGAGGAAGTTCCCCCAGATGTCTTGGCAGTAACTGGTTCTTCTATCGCCGTAATCCAGGCCAAAATCCCCTTTTATGGTCCGATGGCAGCTGTTAGGGTGGGTTTAATCGGAGATGACTTTATTATCAATCCCACCTATAGAGAAGTAGAAAGTGGAGATCTGGATCTTGTGGTGGCAGGTAGTCCTGATGGGGTGGTGATGGTAGAAGCAGGAGCCAACCAACTCCCCGAACAAGATATCATCGAGGCTATCGATTTTGGCTACGAAGCGGTGAGAGATTTGATCGGCGCTCAGTATGACATCATGGAAGAGTTGGGCTTAGAAATCGCCAAAGCTGAACCCCCAACCACCGACGAGGCTCTAGAAAAATTCATTAGCGATCGCGCAAAAGATTCTGTGAAAAAGGTTCTAGTGCAGTACGATCTCAGTAAGGCAGAAAGAGATACGGCACTGGACAATATTAAGGAAACCGCTATCGAAGAAGCTATAGCTGAACTTCCTGAAGAAGATCCGATCAAGGTACTCACTACCGAAGAACCGAAAGTTTTGGGCAACCTTTACAAAGGGTTAACCAAAAAGTTAATGCGATCGCAAATTGTCGACGAGGGTATCCGTGTTGATGGCCGCAAGCTGGATGAAGTTCGCCCTATTTCCTGTCGTGTGGGACTTTTACCCCCCAGAGTACACGGTAGTGCTTTATTTACCAGAGGACTAACTCAGGTCTTTTCTTTGGCAACTTTAGGAACTCCAGGGGATGCCCAAGATTTGGGGGATGATCTCCATCCTGAAGACGAAAAACGTTATCTCCATCACTACAACTTCCCTCCTTTTTCAGTGGGAGAAACCAAACCTTTACGTTCCCCGGGCCGTCGAGAAATCGGTCACGGGGCTTTGGCTGAAAGGGCTATTCTGCCTGTTTTACCAGCGCAAGATGAATTTCCCTATGTGGTTCGGGTGGTATCAGAAGTGGTTTCTTCTAATGGTTCCACTTCTATGGGGTCCGTATGTGGTTCGACTTTAGCTTTAATGGATGCAGGGGTTCCCATTATTAAACCTGTTAGTGGAGCTGCAATGGGTTTGATTCGAGAGGGAAAAGAAGTGCGTATCCTCACTGATATTCAGGGTATAGAAGACTTTTTAGGGGATATGGACTTTAAAGTGGCGGGAACCGATAGCGGTATCACTGCTCTACAAATGGATATGAAAATTACAGGACTGAGTATGGAGGTTGTCGCTAAAGCCATAGAACAGGCTCTACCGGCTCGTTTACACATACTCGATAAAATGCTGGCCACCATCGATCAACCCCGTGACAGTCTCTCTCCTTTTGCTCCTCGTCTACTAACTATGAAAATTGATCCCGAACAGATTGGTTTGGTTATTGGACCAGGAGGTAAGACTATTAAGAGTATCACTGAACAAACTGGCTCAAAAATCGATATTGCTGATGATGGAACCGTTACCATCGCGGCTATCCAAGCTAAGAAA
This sequence comes from Crocosphaera sp. Alani8, assembly GCF_038442745.1. NCBI lineage: Bacteria > Bacillati > Cyanobacteriota > Cyanophyceae > Chroococcales > Aphanothecaceae > Crocosphaera > Crocosphaera sp. Alani8. Next base: position 30,768 of record NZ_JARVCN010000174.1, on the reverse strand, counting down.
GCAGAACGGGCCCGAGACCTAATTTTTAACATGACCCGTGTACTAAACGAAGGGGAGGTCTATTTAGGTCGTGTTACCCGTATCATCCCCATTGGGGCTTTTGTGGAAATTTTACCAGGTAAAGAGGGCATGATCCATATTTCTCAGTTAGCTGAAAGGCGAGTTGGGAAGGTGGAAGAAGAGGTTGCTGTGGGTGATGAAGTGGTGGTTAAGGTTCGTGAAATCGACAGTAAAGGTCGTCTTAACTTGACTCGCTTGGGTATTCATCCAGATGAAGCGGCGGCTGTTCGCAAGACCCTTTGAACGATGAATCTTCATCTCTGTTTAACTGACATCTCGCACCAGTACATAAAAACTTAAATTAGTAAGCACTCAGCAGTTCTTCACTCCGTTCCGGCGCTATCGCACAGCGTTCGGCTTTCATCTCTTGGCTGAAAGCGTTAAGCTTATGTTTAATCTGACTCACAGCAGAAGATAGAGATTGAGATGTTTCAACTGATGGCTGATAGCTGAACCCTTACAAACTAGCCAGTTTTATCGAAGGTGCAAGATGTGAGTTTAAAGTGAAATAAGGAGTAAATCAGCATCAGGGATGAAAAAATAATCAGTAAAATAGAAACCTAGGTCAACCTAGGTTTTTGTTTTTGGGGACAATTGATTATGATTCGTACAGTATTCAAAACAATTTTCGGTATTATTAGTAGTGGTATTTTTTTAAGTTCTCCTCTACTGGCTTTAAATACAGGAAACAATCAAACTTTATTCAACCATTCTCCTCGTTTACTGGACACGGTAACCACACTAAGTCGTATTCGTGTCCAAGGGGCAACTTATTATTTTACTGTTCACTTACCTAACAATGTTGGGGAGTCCTTACAACGATTGACTCTTCAACAAACTCAAGGATTAGAGACAATTTATTTCTATTTAGATGATACTGTTGCCTTTGAAGGTAAACCCGTTAATAGAGATGATTCTCTCAATATTAGTCGGGTTAAACGGAATCTTGATAATAATAAAATTTCGGTTATTTTTGACCCTCCTATTCCCCCTGGAAAAACGTTTACAATTGCTATGAAACCGAAAAGTAACCCGGAATTTAGTGGGAATTATCAATTTGCTATTACTGCTTATCCTGCTGGTGAAAATTCTCAAGGTTTATATATAGGTTTAGGTCGGTTAAGCTTTAGTCAAAAAGGCGATCGCTTTCCTTAAACTTCAAAAGTCATAAATCCTAACGTCAAACTGATATTATCCATACACTTTTTGATAATATTCTTGATAATCTTTTGATAGTAAAGGTTGCCACCAACTTTGATTATTAAGATACCATTCGATTGTTTTTCTTAATCCTTTTTCTAGGGTTTCTTGCGGTGTCCAACCTAATTCTGTTTTGATTTTTGTCGCATCAATAGCGTAACGGCGATCGTGTCCAGGACGATCTTTAACAAAAGTAATTAATTCTTTTGAAGGTTTAACGGGTAAATCTGGGGCTAATTCATCCATTAAACTGCATAAAATGGTTACTAAGTCAATATTTTTAACTTCATTATTACCGCCAATATTATAAGTTTCGCCTGGTTTTCCTTTATTAATTACTGTTTCTAATGCAGAACAATGATCCCCCACATACAACCAATCCCTGATGTTTTGTCCATCTCCATAAACAGGTAATGGTTTACCCAATAAAATATTAATACACATCAAGGGGATTAATTTTTCAGGAAAGTGATAAGGACCATAATTATTAGAACAATTGGTAATAATTGTCGGTACATTATAAGTATGAAAATAAGCTCTTGCCAGGTGATCGCTCCCTGCTTTTGAGGCAGAATAAGGACTATTGGGAGCGTAGGGAGTTGTTTCGGAGAAAGCTGGATCGTCTGCTTCTAAACTACCATAAACCTCATCTGTGGAGACATGGAGAAAACGATAATCTTTTAGTTTTCCTTGCTCATTCCAATAGTGACGAAAACTCTCTAATAAAGTAAAGCTACCGATAACATTGGTTTGAATAAAAGCGTCGGGACCTATTATAGAGCGATCGACGTGAGACTCTGCAGCAAAATGGGCAATAGTGGTTATCTTTTCTTCTTTTAAAAGTTTATCAATTAAAGGGCGATCGCAAATATCCCCTTGAATAAATTTAAAGTGTTTTTTGTCTTTTATATTCGCTAAGTTTTCCCTGTTTCCTGCGTAGGTTAAAGCATCTAAAACAACCACTTGGTCATCGGGATAATTTTTACACCAATGATGAACAAAGTTTGAACCAATAAATCCGGCTCCACCAGTGATTAAGATACTTTTTTTCTCTTCAGATAGTGACATAAGCTAATACTTTAATTACCAAATTGTCTTCATTTGTAACTGGAAACCCGGCAAAACTGGATCACCGCTCACAGTCATGGGATTATCTAAACATTTTACTTCTGTTTGGGGACGATAAATATAAACTTGGCTATTTTTGCGATCGATTAACCAGGCTAATTTTACTCCGTTATCGATATATTCTTGTAGTTTATCTTGAAGAGATTGTAAAGAATCGCTGGGGGAGCGCATTTCTACCACAAAATCAGGGCAAATAGGGGCAAATCTAGTTTTTTGTTCTTCTGTGAGGGAATTCCATTTTGCTAAAGTCATCCAAGCTGCATCGGGGGAACGATCTGCTCCATTGGGTAGTTTAAACCCTGTGGAGAAATCAAAATTAATTCCTGTACGATTTTCGTCTGTCCAATTACCCAATTGTTGGGTTAGTTTAGCGTTTCTATTTCCTGTTTCTGAACCAGTTGGGGACATAATGACTAATTCTCCTTTAGCGTTGCGTTCGAGGCGATAATCTCGGTTTAATTGACACAATGCAAAGAATTGCTCGTCTGTTATGGCGATCGCTGGTGACAGTTGCAACACTAAAGGAATATTTTCAGTTTCTAAAGTGGTGGTAATCATTTTTTTTGTTTTCTAAAAGATTGGTGACACTCAATTTAACTACCAAATTGTCTTCATTTGTAACTGGAAACCCGGCAAAACTGGATCACCATTCACAGTTATGGGATTATCTAAACACTTGACTTCTGTTTGGGGACGATAAATATAAACTTGGCTATTTTTGCGATCGATTAACCAGGCTAATTTTACTCCGTTATCGATATATTCTTGTAGTTTATCTTGAAGAGATTGTAAAGAATCGCTGGGGGAGCGCATTTCTACCACAAAATCAGGGCAAATAGGGGCAAATCTAGTTTTTTGTTCTTCTGTGAGGGAATTCCATTTTGCTAAAGTCATCCAAGCTGCATCGGGGGAACGATCTGCTCCATTGGGTAGTTTAAACCCTGTGGAGAAATCAAAATTAATTCCTGTACGATTTTCGTCTGTCCAATTACCCAATTGTTGGGTTAGTTTAGCGTTTCTATTTCCTGTTTCTGAACCAGTTGGGGACATAATGACTAATTCTCCTTTAGCGTTGCGTTCGAGGCGATAATCTCGGTTTAATTGACACAATGCAAAGAATTGCTCGTCTGTCATGGCGATCGCTGGTGACAGTTGCAACACTAAAGGAATATTCTCGGTGGATATAGTAGCTACATTCATAAAAGGTAATTGTCAAGTTTATGAGTGCGTTATTAAGACAATAACGCACTTTAATGTTAGGTTAGGCAGCTTGTAATAAACCGCTATGTCTCAACAAAGGTTCTGTTTGTGGTTCCCTTCCTCGAAATGCTTTAAATACTTCCATAGGATCTAAACTTCCCCCTAATGCTAAAACTGTATCTCGGAAACGTTTTCCTGTTTCTGCAATGGCTGTTTCGTCGTTTAAACCTACTTCTTCAAAGGCAGAAAAAGCGTCAGCACTTAACACTTCTGCCCACTTATAACTGTAATAACCGGCTGCATAACCTCCAGCAAAAATATGACCAAAGGAACATAAAAATGCGTCTTCTGGTAAAGGTTTAATTACTGTTGTTTTTTCAGCAATACGGTTACGAACTTGTGTATGGGTTTCGTCTCCATTAGGTTGATAACGATGGTGCAATTCTAGATCCAGAAAACTAAAATGTAGTTGTCTTAACATGGCGGAACCACTCATATAATTGCGCGCAGAAACTAACTTATCGTAGTAATGTTCGGGCAAAGTTTCTCCTGTTTCGTAGTGTTTGGCCATGTTAAATAAAGTGTTGCGATCATAACACCAATTCTCCATAAATTGACTGGGCAATTCCACTGCGTCCCACTCTACGTTATTGATTCCAGCAGCTCCAGGATAGTCCACGTTTGTTAGCATATGTTGTAGTCCATGACCGAATTCGTGGAAAAGTGTGGTTACTTCGTCGAAGGTCATTAAACTGGGTTTTCCGTCTACAGGAGGGGTTTGATTACAAATTAAATACGCTACGGGTAAACGGGTAACAAATTGCTCTTCTAAACGTATTTTTGCCCGTCCAATACAGTCATTCATCCAAGCACCTCCACGCTTTTCTGCAGGGCGACTGTAGGGGTCTAAATAAAAGTGGGCGATCGCTTCTCCTGCTTCGTTATTAACTTGAAAATACCTAACATCTTCTTGCCAGATCGGTGCTTGTCCGTCGGCAGCAATTATGGTTACCCCAAAGATTCTTTTTGCTAGGGTAAATAGTCCGTCTAAAACTCGAGGCAAAGGAAAATAAGGGCGTAATTCTTCGGCGGTAAAATTAAATAATGTTTCCCGTTGTTTTTCTGCCCAGTAACTTACATCCCAAGGTTCTAAATTATCTGTTTTAGCAAAGGTTTTTAAGGTTTCTAAATCTTTAACTGCTGCGGTGTAACTAACGTTTCTCAACTCTTCTAACAATGTTTCTACTGCTTCTACGCTAGGAGCCATTTTCCTGGCTAAACTAACTTCTGCATAGGTTTTGTAACCAAGGATTTCTGATTTTTGTTTCCTCAGTTCTAAAATACGTTCAATTAAGGGATTGTTATCTAATTCTCCCTTAGATGCACGGGAAATAAATCCTTTATAAACCTTCTCTCTTAAGTGTCTTTGGCTACTATATTTCATAAAGGGAACATAACTAGGATAATCTAAAGTAATTACCCAAGGACCTGTTTCTGCGGTTGCGTTTTCTTCCCCTTCTAAACGGGCTGTTTGTGCTGCTAAACTGAGTAAACTTGCTGGTAATCCTTCGACTTCTTTTTCTGTGGTTAATTTCAGTTTAAAGGCTTTGGTTCCGTCTAAAACATGGTTAGAAAATTTAGTAGATAGTTCCGCTAGTTCTAGTTGAATTGTGTTGAATTTGTCACGGGTTTCTCCTGTTAAAGCAACCCCGGAAAGTTCCGCTTCTCGGATAGCAGTTTCTACGATGCGTTTTTGAGCATTTTCTAGCGTGTTCCACAGGTTGCTTTGTTGCAGAGATTTAAAGGCTCTATAAATGGGTTCACTCTGACTCAGTTTATTAATAAATTGAACAACTTGCGGTTGTATTGTTTCATAAGCTTGGCGAAGTTCAGGACTATTTTTTACTCCCATTAAATGACCCACAATTCCCCAACTCCAACTAAATTTTTCTTCTATTTCTGTTAGGGGTTCTACTAAACCTGACCAAGTTGGTTTGACGTTTGCTTCTAAATCGTTTAACTTTTCTTCTAATTCTTTTAGTAATGCAGTCATGGCATCAATGACATGACTAGGCGTAATTTTATCAAATGGGGGTAATCCTTGTCCGATTAATAAAGGGTTATTGGTTACAGTTGCGTTGCTCATACTCAAGTAATAATGAATCAAAAATTGATATTTTTCCCGAGTTAATCGTCAAAACTTTAGCCGACGACCACCTCTTATTTTTACTGTAACTCAAAATTATGATAGCCTGATAGGCCAGATTCTTGGAGCAACTCCTTATTGTATGTTGTGATTAACCAAAAAATTAAAGGATTACTTTTCAAAGCAAGGGGAAACAGATAATTCTTAGTAGTTATCAAATAAAAAACCCCGGCGCATCACCGAGGTATCCTAGGAGAACTCAATATCAATGGGAGATACCGAAATTACACGATTCTAGATTGCAGATAGAGCAAACTTCAATTAAGATTTCGTTTGTTGTCCCTGTATTAAGTAATGTAACAAGAATATTAATTTTTGTCAACAATATCTTGACAAAAAACTGATCAATTGGCTAAAAGACAATTTTATCGTTATCATATTGATTCGAGTAACCAAAAATGTGTATGATTGACTATTGGCTCATACTAAAATTCTTAGTGATCTGGATAAACTTCAAGAATCGTCAAATGTTAGTGGCGCAAAAATCCAGATTTCTGCCAGTATTTATGCCCATTGATCAGGCCTCTCGGATGTTTCGATTTGTCTAGTATTTAGTCTAAAGAGTAAGAAATTTAACCACTTTCCCCAAGATAAAGTTTACAATCAATCCTTTTCCCTATTGTTGAGAACCATCAAACATGAAACCAGCACAAGATACAAGATTCGACTATGTAAAAATTGGGTTAGCCTCCCCCGAGCGAGTTCGTCAGTGGGGAGAGAGAACCCTTCCCAATGGTGTGGTTGTAGGAGAAGTCACCAAACCCGAAACCATCAACTATCGAACCTTAAAACCGGAGATGGACGGACTTTTTTGTGAAAGGATTTTTGGTCCGTCGAAAGACTGGGAATGTTGGTGTGGTAAGTATAAACGAGTTCGTCACCGAGGTATTGTTTGCGAACGGTGTGGGGTAGAAGTTACTGAATCCCGTGTTCGTCGTCATCGCATGGGATACATTAAACTAGCAGCTCCTGTAACTCATGTTTGGTACCTCAAAGGTATTCCCAGTTATATGAGCATCTTACTGGATATGGCTCTACGGGACGTAGAACAAATCGTTTATTTTAACGCCTACGTAGTGCTTGATCCAGGAAATGCCAGTAATTTACAGTATAAACAACTGTTGACCGAGGATCAGTGGATTGAAATCGAAGATCAGATTTATGCCGAAGACTCTGAACTATATGGGATAGAAGTGGGTATCGGTGCAGAGGCCATTCAAAGGTTACTGCAAGAAATGAACCTGGATGAAATAGCCGAAACATTACGGGAAGACATTGCCCAAAGTAAAGGACAAAAGCGGGCGAAACTAATTAAACGTCTTCGGGTAATCGATAACTTTATCGCTACCGGTTCCCTACCTGCATGGATGGTGTTAGATGTTATTCCCGTGATACCACCAGACTTACGCCCGATGGTGCAGTTGGATGGGGGTCGTTTTGCCACCTCAGACCTCAATGACCTCTATCGAAGGGTTATTAACCGTAATAACCGTCTGGCACGTCTCCAGGAGATTCTCGCCCCAGAAATCATTGTCCGTAACGAAAAGCGGATGTTACAAGAAGCTGTGGATGCTTTGATTGATAACGGAAGACGAGGGCGAACCGTTGTCGGTGCCAATAATCGTCCGTTGAAATCTTTGTCCGACATTATTGAAGGTAAGCAAGGGCGTTTTCGTCAAAACCTATTAGGAAAGCGGGTTGACTACTCAGGTCGTTCCGTAATCGTGGTGGGTCCAAATTTAAAGATTTATCAATGCGGTTTACCCCGTGAAATGGCAATTGAGTTGTTCCAACCCTTTGTTATTCATCGTCTAATTCGTCTCGGGTTGGTCAACAATATCAAAGCAGCCAAAAAGCTAATCGTTAAAGGTGATCCTAGCGTTTGGAATGTCCTCGAAGAAGTGATTACCGGACACCCTGTTCTACTGAACCGCGCCCCAACCCTACACCGTTTAGGTATTCAAGCTTTTGAACCCATTTTAGTAGAAGGGCGAGCTATTCAGTTACACCCATTGGTTTGTCCTGCGTTTAACGCTGACTTCGACGGTGACCAGATGGCGGTTCACGTTCCTTTATCTCTGGAATCTCAAGCGGAAGCAAGATTATTGATGTTAGCTTGTCATAACATTCTTTCTCCTGCTACTGGGAGACCGATCGTTGCTCCTTCTCAAGACATGGTATTGGGATGCTACTATTTAACTGCAGAAAACCCCAACGCACAGAAGGGAAGCGGCCGTTATTTTGGCAGTATTGACGATGCTGTTAAAGCCTATGAACAGGGACTAGTGGACTTACACGCCTACGTTTGGTTACGTTCAGCAGACCCCAATGAGGAGGTTGTCACCGATAAACCAGACAACGAGGTCTTGAAAACAGAAACCTTAGAAGACGGTAGTGTGGTTAAGCACTATCGGGAACGTCGGGTTAGGGAAATCGATGGTGAGGCAGTTTCTCAGTTTATTCGCACCACACCTGGGCGCATTATCTACAACAAAACTATCCAAGATGCTCTGGTGACTGCCTAACAACACTTATTTAATTCAGCTCGGTAGGGCCTGAATTAAATAAGTGTAGAACAGTCTAGAAGAACGGGAAGACCCTGAGTTTCCCTAGCAATCTCAAGGTCTTAGTAAATTTTCTCCCGTTCTTCCTGTTAGTAACCAAAGAAAAGATCGCCCCCCGTCCCTAATAATTTTTTCGATGGGTTCGGGGGAATTATCAGAGCGAACCGACAAAGGTTTCAGAACTATTCCTTGAGTTCCGAAAACAATTTCCCCAATAATCCTGGCACGATTCATGTGATTATCTGAGGTGATCAAATAAACACTATCTATCCCCTTGGCCTTCATTTCTGTCACTAAACTGGTGAAATTTGTCACCGTATCCTTAGCTTGGTAATCGAGGTGAAGACGATGGGAACTAACCCCTGCATTGGTGAATATTTGTTTAACGTAGTTTTGGGGACTACCGGAAGATACCCAAATTGGTAAATCAGGGTGTTGAAGGGCTAATTGTGCCGCAAATCTTTCTCTATCTTCGTGTCCACCTAAAACAAAGATAGCCTCTGGTTGCACCAGATAACTTTGCAGTTGTTTATAACCTAACCATGATCCTAAACTAGCTAGGCAAAGAAGCAAAAAAAGGCGTTTGATCGGTTTTTGGTGGCTAACGCTTCTAACTTCTGGTTTGGAAGAACTGATTTTGAGGAACATAGATTATGATACTCATATCAACGTCTCGATAAGTTTGCGCTAAGATTTCATCAGGAAACTAGTCTGAGATTTTGATTATCTCCATCTCAAACTTTGAATAATGATTTATTGGATTTAGCACATATCCTTTATAGAGGACGCACATAAAATAATTATGCTCCCTTAATTAAAATTTTATTCCCAAAATTTTTTTAGCTGATATCTCCCATCAGTACAAGAAAACTTAATAATCAAAAACAAGACAGTCAACTAAAAAAAACTATGGTTTCCTATACCCTACACCCCACACCCTAATCTCACCGATACTTTATAACGCAGGTGCAAGATGTGAGTTAACTGTTTAATAGCTCAGAGTCTTTAACTCTATGAGATAATTTTTTTGTCTCCTTTTTAATCGTTTGAAGCTCAAGATTATAACTCTATCTCAAGTCTCCAGTTACTTTTGAAAATTGGTATAAGGTTGATTTTCGTCCTGAAACCATGTTGAAAATAACTCTCTTTGGTCAAACTGGGAAACCCCTTGTGAATTATGAATTTTAGAACAATTGCATAGACTGTACTCACTCAATTATTTTCTATTAAGAAATCTATTTTGAGGTCAAATCGCTAGAGTGACGATTTCATAAGGTTTAGGGTGAGCGCAGTCTCCAAGAGTGACAAAAGAGAGTTAGATGTACATAGATAAAGTTAACAATCAATAAGCTCAAAAATATTATTTACTAGATACTTTGGTTGGAGAAAAAGTTTGAGAATTATTTGACTTATTTAAAACCCCATAAGGATAAGCGGCTAATAAAATCAAATGTCCTGCTAAAATTAATAAATCTCTTTCTAAACCAGCTACTTTTTTAGCATCTTCGATAAAATTCGGGAGTTGAACTGTTACGATCGCTCCAGCAATAATAAATAGTAACACTAAATTAGAAGCTCGCCAAAAACGTCCAAACAATAATAATACACTAGCAATAACTTCTGCAATACCGGTGATGGGACCAAGAAAACCAGGAAGGCCAAACCCTACAAATTTTTCTGCTGCTGCAGACCAAAAAATAGCTTTAGGTAGTCCATGATATAAAAAAATAGCAACTAAAAGAAGACGTAAACCCCAAATGGAGTAAATTAAAAATTTAGTATTAGATATTTGAGTTTGCATTGCTGGAATCTCCTCTGATGCATAAATTTTTAGGATTATAAATTTGTTTAATCCATTGAATGCTTAGTATAGACTAATGTTAATGAGACTAGACTGAGAATTACCTTAGAGCAAACTTAGAATCTTATTGTAAATAGCTTAAAAAGAAGTATTAGTTAGTAAGACTATCTATAAGTTTCAATACTTCAATTTAACGGATCTATCCCAATAAATAATAATTCATGAGATTTTTTTGTCTGTTGCCTCTTACCTCTTGTCTTTGATTTAGATTTAATTCTCACAACTGAAATCTGATTGCCATATTAACAATATTACTGTTTTTGCTAAATATGCCCACCTACTTACAAGAGGCGAAGGCAGGTGTGGAATGTACTTTAATAACTCGCAAAGTGCCGTATTGTTGATAATTAGTAATTGATAAAAATTACAGACTGTTGTTCGGAACAAATCTCTATAGTCTTTATGGGATAGGGGTTTCATGCTTTTTCTTCATTCTCTCATAAATAATGAAGGTTAACGTAAGGGAAGAAAAAATATTGCTCTCCGATGTCTAAAAATATCATTACATCGAACTTAGGTTAATTTTGTACAAAACGTGTGTCCTTAAACAATGTCCTTCTGGTAATGAAAGATGCTCAAATTCATCAAGAAATCTCATCCCTATTCTTTCCATAACCCGACGAGAACGCAGATTTTTGAAAAACGTAAAAGAGACAATTTCTGATAAATTTAGTTCCTTAAATCCATAATCTAGAGATGCTTTTGCTCCTTCGGTTGCGTAACCTTTTCCCCAGTAATCGTAAGCCAAACGCCAACCAATTTCAACGCAGGGAGTAAAAAAAGATTGAAACTTCGGAATCGATAAACCAATCAATCCAATAAAAGCTTGATTTTCAATTAATTCCGCAGCCCAAAAACTATATCCATCTTCTTTAAAACCTAGTTTTATCCGTTCGATAAAGTTGTTACTTTCTTCTTTTGATAATGATTTTGGGAGAAATTCCATCACTCTAAGGTCAGAATTTAGCTTAAAAAAAGGTTCTTTATCTTCTTCTTTCCACTGTCTTAACTTTAGTCTCGGTGTAACAATTTCTATCATAATTTTTCCTACAAGTCACTATTTATTCTCGAATTCAAGATGACAGTATAGCATTTCTCAGACCTATTAGGCTTCGCTGTCAGCTTCAGGAGAATTGTAGACATCATATATCATGAGTTAAATTAGATTAAAGAGTCGGGATAAAAGTTACCAAAAGATAGAGAAAGTTAGGCAAGGGTAGGAGAATTGGCTGAAATTCAGACTTATATCTATAAAAGCAGTAATGTATCATCTTAAGATTTAAAATGATACTTATTTAATAGTAAGCAGCTGTAAATTCAGCAACTCCATTAAAGCGACTTTACTTCTCAATACAAACCTGATACTCTAATAAGCCATAGCAAGATTTCGTTAGAGTGCGATTTATGAATATGTCAACATTTAAGATCATTAAACAGAACAAACATTCTTTGCAAAAATTTTTACGCCACAAATTTATAAAAAAAGTTTCTATGGAAAATGTCGCTCAAAATATTAAACCATTGGTATTATCTCAGAATAAGATCCCAACCCCAGAAATTAAGAGAGTAATTTCAAACACATCTTCTGATTATTCTAGTGTTAATTTATCAGAATTCTATGAAGTTCCTCCCATCTATACGGCTACCCTGAACAATGTAATTTTTTACCCTAAATATTATTCTTTGTTTACAAAGTCAAGAGAACTTATTTCGCAATCAGTAGGTCATCATAACAATCCTATTAAATCAGAACATTTTAGCTTGAGTAATTTATATTTTGGACGATTAGAAAGATTATCAGGAACCTGTACAATGATCCGTTCTACATTTACTCAGAAAAATCACTATCATTGTCTAATTGATTATATTCCTAGAATTTACTTATTAGATCAACATGAATATAATAACCAGGAAATTAAACTACTTTTATGCAGTCTACCTACTAAAACGGAAAACTTTTTTTTAAAAAAAATGTTACCCGAAAATATCAAACCGATGATTGTCGATCCTAATAAATTATACTCTTTAGAAAGGGTTATTTTTCCTAGCATGATGACGAGTCAAAAAATAGGATATTTACCACCACTCTATGTTGACTACTTAATGTCTAAAGTCGCACCATTACGCAAAAGAAATAAAAAAAATCGCATTTTTATTTCTCGCTCAAAATCTAGAAACCGTCGCATTCTTAATGAAAATGAATTAATGAGTCTGTTAGAAGATTATGGATTTAAAAAATACTATCTAGAAGAGTTGTCTATTGAAGAAGAAATTGAGTTATTTTATGATGCAGAGGCGGTAATATCTCCTCATGGAGCTGGCTTAGCTAATTTAATCTTTTCAAGTAATATTAAGGTATTAGAATTGTTTCCAAAGCCAGAAATTTCCTTTTATTATTATTTTTTATGTAAATCAGTTAATCATGACTATCATTATTGGTCTAATCCTAAAAGTCTTACTAAAGGTCGAAAGAATGAAAACTTTACCGTAAACTTATCAGAGATTTCTAAATACCTAAAAACCTTTTTTTGAGAAGTTGGAATTGAAGGAGTTATGGACTTTATCGTTGATCCACAGAGAATTTTACTTTGATCCAAACTGCTTTCAAGTTGACTGTCTGGTTTTTGTAAACTGAGTTTGATGTAAGCAAATTTATATATAACTTGCCCAAATCAATAGTCTCAAATACCTAATTATATCGTCAAGAAAGGCTCAACTCCGCCCTCCAAACTCCGAACTCAGGTTAACTCATTTCTTGTTTCTTTTCTTTTTTAAGATCCCGACTTCCTGCTGCCGCTAATTCTGCATCCATCAAAGTTTGCCCTGTAGCTGCCAAATAAACATCATCTAGACTAGGACGGGATTGCGCTAAGCTAAAGATGGGTAAGTTAGCCTCTGTTATGGTCTGTTCAATTTTACTCAAGGAATTGCTTCTACTCGTAACAATTAAATTGAGGGAGTTTCCTTGAGAGGGATTAATTATAGTTTCTTCTACAAAAGGCAAGGTTTCTAAAACTTCCTTGGCTTTTTGTGCTTCTGATAAGGTAGCAAATTCCTGGATGCGAAGAGTAACACGATCGCCGCCTAAACGCTCTTTGAGTTGGGAGGGAGTTCCTTTGGCAATAACCTCTCCTCGATTAATAATAGCCACATTGTCCGCTAAAGCATCAATTTCTTCGAGATAGTGACTGGTAATCAAAACGGTTGTACCAGCTTGCTTTAGTTGTTTGAGGAAGTCCCAGACAATAAAGCGACTTTCGATGTCCAACCCCACCGTTGGTTCATCTAAGACTAACACATCGGGTTGATGGAGCAGTCCCGCCGCCAAGTCCAAACGTTTACGGATACCTCCAGAGTAGGTTCCCGTTTTGCGATCGCTGTATTCCTCTATATCTAATAAGCTCAATAACTGTTCTATTCTCTCTTTTGCGCCTTTCTTGGGTAAATGATATAAATCAGCTTGTAATTCCAGCAATTCTCGCCCAGTTAGCATCTTATCTAAGGCAACTTCTTGAGCCACATAACCTAAACGGTTCCTGACGATTTTTGGCTCTTTAAGGGCTGATATTCCTTTTATTTGGATATCACCCCCATCTGGCTTGGCTAGGGTGCATAGGCAACGGATGGTGGTGGTTTTCCCCGATCCATTGGGTCCTAAAAGTCCAAATATTTCTCCTGTTTCGATAGTAAAAGAAATGTTTTTTAGGGCGACAATAGAACCATAATTTTTTTTGAGGGAGTCGATAACAACGATAGGACTATTCATGAATCTAGTTTATTTTAAGATAATGCTTTAATGGGTTTCTGTTTCTGGAAAGTGGGGATTTATTTCTGTTATTTATTAACAAGTTGATTGGTTTTTGTGGCAAACTCTACATCCATATTTGTAATTCCCCCTGCATCGTGGGTAGTTAAATTAATGGTGACACGATTATAAACATTCGACCACTCAGGATGATGTCCCATAGATTCAGCCACCAAGGCAACACTAGTCATAAAACCAAAAGCTTCAACAAAGGATGAAAACTGAAATTGACGATGTAATTTTCCTTCTTTTTCTGTCCATCCTTCTAATTTATCTAAGGCGTTTTTCAATTCTATAGTTGATAATAGATTCACGTTACTCACACTCGTTTCTTTACTAACAACAGCCGTCGCACCCATAGAACCATGAAAAGGGTTAATTTCGCTGCTTAAAATTATAAAACAAACTATCAAAACTAACCAAAATCTTTTCATTTTCTCTACAGATTCTAACAACTCCTTATTTTTTAGGATAGCAAAATACTATGGGACAATCTACAATTGTTTTAAGATAAATATTTTTTTAACTTTTCAAATATGTATTGTCAATTCTTGGATCATGACTAATAAACCCATTGCAGTTGTTTTACTATCAGGAGGCTTAGATTCTGCTACATCAGCAGCGATCGCCATTGATCATGGTTACGAAGTGATTGCCCTTTCCCTGCAATATGGACAGCGACATCAACGGGAGTTGGAGGCAGCTAAAACCGTTGCCCATGATTTGGGAATTACTCAACACTACGTTATGGATGTCAATATGGCTCAGTGGGGAGGTTCATCTTTAACCGATAATGCCCTATCTTTGCCCCAAAGCGGGGTTGATCCCACCCTGATACCCTCAACCTACGTTCCTGGAAGAAACACGGTTTTTATCGCACTGGCCTTATCCTTGGCGGAAGCTAAGGGAGCAACAGCTATTTATTTAGGGATTAACGCCGTAGATTATTCTGGTTATCCCGATTGTCGCCCAGAATACCTCCAAGCCTATCAAACACTCGCCAATCTCTCTTCAAAAGTTGGCATTGAAGGAAAATCCCCCCAATTGGTGGCTCCCTTGATCGAAAAAACCAAAGTTGACATCGTAAAAAAGGCTGTTAGTTTAGGAGTTCCTATATCCAAGACTTGGTCTTGTTACCAAGGAAAGGAAAATCCTTGTGGATTGTGTGATTCTTGTCGTATCCGCGACCGCGCTTTAATCGAAGCAGGATACCCTCATCTAGCTACAGCTAAAGGAAGAGAAATGCAGAGTTGATGGGGTGATAAGAGTGGGGTAAAGCCTATCAAATAAAGGTTTTAGAGTCTGAGCAGTGAGCAGTTATCAGTTATCAGTGACCAGTTATCATATTTCTAATTAAATGGTTAATAGCTTAGCTCTGACAAAAAATCGGGGCATTAGCTTAAAATAAATACAAGAATATGTAAACTTTCGTAACTGAAAAACAAGGTCTAACTAACCGCATGATCTCAACAACCTCTTTCTTTTCCCCCGTAGAAAACGACTTACACCTGTTGACAGACAACCTAAAAAGCCTAGTCGGGGCGCGTCACCCCATCCTTGGAGCCGCGGCTGAACACTTATTTGATGCTGGTGGTAAGCGGGTTCGTCCTGCGATTGTCTTATTAGTCTCACGAGCTACAATGCTAGACCGAGGGATTACTCCTCGTCACCGTAGACTCGCGGAAATCACTGAGATGATCCATACAGCAAGCTTAGTCCACGATGATGTGGTGGATGAAGCTAGTTTACGACGCAATGTGCCAACGGTTAACAGTTTGTTTGATAATCGTATTGCTGTTTTGGCAGGAGATTTTCTTTTTGCTCAATCTTCTTGGTATTTAGCTAATCTGGATAACTTACAAGTGGTTAAGTTACTCTCGGAAGTTATTCGTGACTTTGCCGAAGGAGAGATTTTTCAAGGCATTAATCGCTTTGACACCAGCTTAACCCTAGAGGCTTATTTAGACAAAAGCTATTATAAAACGGCTTCTTTAATGGCTAATAGCGCAAAGTCTGCAGCTATCTTAAGCGACGCTTCTCCTGAAGTCATCGACAGCCTTTATAAGTACGGAAAATATTTGGGATTAGCTTTTCAAATTGTGGATGACATCCTCGATTTTACCTCACCAACAGAGGTACTCGGTAAGCCTTCTGGATCAGATTTAATCAGTGGTAATATTACTGCCCCTGCTTTATTTACGATGGAAGAAACTCCTTATTTAAAAACATTAGTTGAAAGGGAGTTTAGTGAAGAAGGTGACGAAGAAAAAGCTTTGTCTATTGTAGCTGAAAGCCAGGGTATAGAGCGATCGCGAGAATTAGCTTCTTACCATGTACAACTAGCCCTCAAACAGCTAAGTTGTCTCGAACCTTCTCCATATTCTCAGTCCTTAAACGAATTGGTTGACTACGTTGTCAGTCGTCTTTATTAAGGATTTAAACATCGTTTTTGCCTTTAAAACTTTTCTTGTTTAAAAATTGTTTTGAAAAAATTAGGTTAATTAATAAATTTCTTAACCACACCTTGTCACAGGTTGAGGGTGTTTGCTATTTTTAAAAGATTAGCAATCATATACTAAATCTCTTTTAAATTTAAAGTGTCTTACGCCCTTGACTTTGGTACAAGCAATACAGTGATTACTCGTGTCTCCCCCGTGACACAGCAAACCGAAATAGTTAAACTTCGAGGATGCGATCGAGAAGTGGCCAACAATCCTTCTTTAATTCCCAGTTTAATCTATGTTGAAAATGCAAATCGAAATGATGTTTTAGTAGGTCAAGCTGTCTGCGATAAAGGGTTAGATTTGCTTAATGACCCACGCTTTTTTCAGCAATTTAAACGGGGTATTGGAGCGAATATTCAGGGCTTTTTACCAGAGTTAGACCAAAATACTATTACTTTTGAGAAAGTAGGAGAATGGTTTTTAAATACCATCATTGAACAGTTAAAAAATCAATCAACAGATACTATAGATTCCTTAGTTTTAACGGTTCCTGTGGACAGCTTCGAGAGTTATCGTTATTGGTTAAGTAGCGTTTGTCAGGGGTGGAATATTGAAAAAGTTAGACTATTGGATGAACCAACTGCAGCAGCTTTGGGGTACGGAACAACGGAAGAAGAACTACTATTAGTTTTAGATTTTGGTGGGGGAACCGTTGATTTATCTTTGGTTAAGTTGGACAAAGAAAATACCAAGAAAAATCAAGGTTTTATCTTAAAATGGGGTCAAAATTTACTGGGGGAAAGTCAAAGTCAAAAACCTAAAGTAGCTCGTATTTTAGCTAAAGCAGGGACTAATTTAGGGGGTTCGGATATCGATAACTGGCTAATTAACTACTTTTCCAAAACTCAAAATATTCCTGTTTCTTCTTTGACAATGAGGTTAGCAGAAAAATTAAAGATTAAGTTATCTTCGCAGGCAAAAGCTAACGAGGTTTATTTTAACGATGAAACCTTGGATAGTTACGAGTTAGCATTAGATACAAATAGTTTTGAAAAGATTTTACAAGAGGAGAAATTTTTTGATAAATTGGATGAGTTGATGACCCAAGTTTTGCAACAAGCGAGACGGAATGGTGTTGAGAAAAAGGATATTGATGGTATTTTATTGGTAGGGGGAAGTGTACAAATTCCTGCCGTACAAACTTGGGTTAAACAGTATTTTGATGAGAAGAAAATAAAATGCGATCGCCCTTTTTCTGCTATTGCTGAAGGTGCCTTAAAACTAGACCAAGGATTTGAGGTTCAGGACTTCCTATATCACAGTTATGGTATTAGATATTGGAACCGTCGTAAAAACTGTCACAGTTGGCATTCTATCATTAAATCAGGGCAGTTTTATCCCATGAATGAACCCATAGAAATTAAGTTGGGTGCATCCATCGAAAATCAACCTAGTATTGAGTTAATTATAGGGGAATTAGGGTCAGAAACAGGGGGAACAGAAGTGTATTTTGATGGGGATAGGTTAGTAACTCGTTCGTTAGCAAACAATCAAAACAATGTCCAAGCTTTAAATGATAAAGATGGGGCAAGAACTTTAGCTAAATTAGAGCCTTTGGGGATGCCTGGAAGTGATAGAATTAAGTTAAAATTTTGGGTGGATGAACAACGATTTTTAAGGGTAACAGTTGACGATTTATTGACACAAAATAGTTTAGTTGAAAATCAGATCGTAGCAGAATTAAGCTAGTGTGATTTATGTATCCGATGGTCAATTCTATATAGTAATTAGGAGTGATTCATGAGATATCTTTTTGATAAGTTATCATTCTAACTCCTAAAACCAAACTCAGGTTTATTTAATGCCAATTTTTAGATAACCTACATCTAAAGCTTGTTTGCAAGAAAAAGGGGGAGATTGCGGAAACCTATCTAACATATCTAAAAGTATTCCTGTTTCTTGCTGTGCTAGTTCACGTACTTCAGAGTAAAATTCACCATAAACTTCTTCAAAAATTTCTTCACAATAAGATTCAGTATTAGTCTTTGTGTCAAAATCCCTGTATAAGTTTTCTCGGTGTTCTCTTATGGAACGAACTAACGCTTTAGCATTCCATGTTGGTAAAAACATCACCAATAATAATTCAAGGGGTTTTAAGAACTCAAGATTTTCACGACTTCTTAGAAAAGCTAATATGCAAAATTGGGATGATATCTTATACTTTTCAGAATCTTTTTTTTGTTGTGATTCTTGATAGTTCAAATAGTCATATAGAAAAAGTCCAATAATTACTCTTTTAAGATTCTCTTTACAACTAATTTTTAGGTAATCTTCATGTAAAGCGTCTTCAAAATCAAAAGGGGCAGATTCATATTCTGGAAACTTATCTAAAGATGGTTCTGTTTTTGTACTTGCTAGTTTACGCGCTTCAGAATAAACTACACGAAAAATTTCTTCCTTTTCACAATAGTCTTTTAACTTAGGACTTGTTTGAAAATCATACTCTAAGTTTTGTCGGTATTTCTTAATTGAATCAACCAAAGCTTGATAAGCTTTTTTTGCTCCAGGTTTTTGATAGGTATATTTAAGAAGTTCGACAATTAGTCTTTTAAGATTCTCTTTACTACTAATTTCTAGATAATCTTTGTGTAAAGCTTCTTCAAAATTAAAAGGGGCAGATTCATATTCTGGAAACTCATGTAAAGACAGTTCTGTTTTTGTACTTGCTAGTTTACGCGCTTCAGAATAAACATCACTAAAAATTCTTTGACAATATTTTTTTAAACTAGAATTTGTTTTAAAATCAGTTTTCAAATCATCCTTTATTTTCAAATCATCCTTTAATTTTTGTCGGTGTTCATTAATTGAATTGGCCAAAGCTTGATGAGCTTTTCTTGGTTCAGGTTTTTGATAGGTATACTGAAGAAGTCCTGCAATAACTTTTTTGAGATTATCTTTAGTTTCGTTTTCTTTCTTTTCTTTTAAATTTTTAACATTTTTTGATAATTCATTCAATAACTTATTCCAGTCCAGGTTATTTTCATCTATTGCTTTTATGTCTGGCATTAGCTCAATAAAGGTTTCTAAGCCTGAGTAATAATCAGTTGTATCGTCTTTCTTTTCATCTTTACCCTTTTCAGCCAATAATTTAAAATATTGCTGAAAATATTGAAATGATCTTTCTTTTCTTACTTTATTGAAGCGATTAATAATTTCTTCTACTTCTGTTACTCTTTCCCATTTATGTAATATTTCAAATGCTTTTTTTAATTGTCTTAAATTTCCCAGAATGTCTTCAATAAATTGTGCCTTCATCTCTTTAGTATCTGATAAATATTTATTTTTTAAGATATCATTAATTATATTTTGCCTGTAGTTACTACACTCAGATAACCAGAATAAAATACATCTTTGTTTATTACTTAAAAATTCTTCCTCCTTTAGAGTTTTAATAATATTTTTTTGAGCATAATTACGTTTTGATTTTGCGTTCGCCTCCAGAAACAAGTAACAAATTTCACGACTATCTTTATTATTTATATCCCCACAAATGGAATTGGTAAGTTTTTTCCCATTGGCATTTTTTAATAAGTCTGATTTATCTAGAATATCTTGTAAGTATTCCCGTAATGCCATCAAAATAAAGGCAATTTGGGCAGTAATAAATATTCCTAGATAAGAAATTATTAATTGACTATTGGTAGAAATTATTGATTCACTATTGCTGCTTTTTATTCTCTCAGTATCCCTATTCTTCTGATCCGTTGTATCCCCATTGTCCTGATCCGTTCTCTCTATTTCATCTATCACAGATGGATCAGCATATCTTAAAATAAAGTCACTATTTAATTGAACCTGATCTGCTTGGAAATTTTCAATATCAGTTAATAATGGTAAGGTTAAAGATTGACCAAAATATTGTAAAGAATTTTCTATCTGGTTTTCTAAATTTAGTTCTTTCATATACTCATCATGAACTTTTAGATACTTATCATGAGCTTTTAGATACTCATCATGATTTTCTATATATGTATTATGATTTGGATTGTTTTCAGCCTTATCTTGAGGATTCGAGTTTATGTACTTCTTATGAGCTTGTAGATACTTATCATGAGCTGTTTTCTGATTACTATAATTTGTTTCAATTTTCTTATATATTTTTTCAATGTCCTTATAAAATTCCGTACGCTTCACATCACATGGAGGATTTGTCAAATCACATCTAATTGTTGCTACGGATTTATATAAAATATTGTGATACCAGATAATGCAAGCAAAACAGATTCCAATTAAGAAAAAAGGAATAAACTTAAATGCAGTTTTTATTTCTTTAGCAAGGCCAACATCAGCACCATTTAATTCATTATGAAACATCCACCAAGCTAGTCGGTGACGAGCATAAAAACAAAACGCAAGAATTAAAAAACAAAATAAACTGGTATAGATAGGTAAAAATTGGTTATGAACTTCAAATATAGGAATAACTTCAAACTGTTTAAAAACAAGAGGAAGCATTGCTGCAACGATAGTAGAAACAGTTATAAACCTTTTAAACAAGACAGCAAAATTCCAAAACCGATTCTTCTTATTATCCTTATCGCCAGAATTAATCATAGTGTTTTATTTAAATTACACTTGAGTTACCTAATCAGTATCTTAAAATAAATTGTGTTCTAATAAGAAGAATTTTTATTTAATTTTATTGCTAATGTAAAACCTAATTGACATATAAATTAATAAACACTGGTAATTTTATTTTGTAGTTCAGGATTCTTTTTAATCAGTCTCTTAAAAGCTGGTCTAAAATAAATATTGTAAAAATTACTTGCCTCTAATAAAATTAATTTTTGCTTAATTTTATTTCCAATCTATTGATACATAAATTAATAATAGGAATCACCATATTAGAGAAAACTTATGCAACCCAGACAAGAACTTAATTCTATTGTTGTTACCGCCGAACAAATGGCGAACATTGAGGGGAAAATTTTTCAAGCAGGTATGCCGGTAGCTGCTTTAATGGAGAAAGCCACCCTGTTAACCTTCCAACGCATTCAACAGCGTTATCCTCTTCATACTGTTGACAAAATTGGGGTATTAGTGGGTCCAGGTCATAATGGAGGGGATGCTTTGGTTATTGCCAGGGAATTCCATTTACAAGGCTATGATGTTTGTGTCTATTCTCCCTTTACCAAACTAAAAGAGTTAACCCAAAAACACGCCGACTATGCCCATAGTTTGGGTATTCCTTATCATAGCGATCTCGAATCATTAAAGCATTGTCAATTGATTATTGATGGTTTATTTGGCTTTGGACTTAAGCGATCGCTTTCTGGTAATCTAGCTATGGATGTTGATCGTCTCAATGAATGGTCTATCCCTGTGGTGAGTGTGGATATTCCTTCTGGTTTACACACCGATACAGGAGAAGTTCTGGGAACAGCAGTAAAAGCGACTCATAGTTTCTGTCTGGGTTTATGGAAGCCTGTTTATTTTCAGGATCAAGCTTTGGCTTACACTGGTATTGCTGAAAGAATAGATTTTGGTATTCCCCTGAGAGATATTTACTCAATTATTCCTCAACCCACTCCCCTACAACTTTTAAACAAAACCCTAGCACTAGGGTTTTTACCCATACCCCGTCCCCAACTAACCCATAAGTACCAACAAGGTCATTTGTTGCTCATTGCAGGTTCCCATCGCTACGCAGGGGCAAGTATTTTGAGCAGTTTAGGAGCAAAAGCAAGCGGTGTGGGAATGTTATCGGTTGCGGTTCCTGAGTCCTTAAAATCTTTGCTTATTAGCCACATCCCTGATGGTTTAGTGATTGATTGTCCTGTCTCGGAAAAGGGGGCGGTTGCCTTATTGCCCCCACTTGCAACAGACTTCGCTTCCTATGATATCATTGCCTGCGGTCCAGGGTTAACCACAGACGCTATAAAAGTTGTCACAATGGTGTTAAAAGCACAATGCCCTCTAATTTTAGATGCAGACGCACTGAACATCTTGGCCCAGTTAGGAACAGTAAAAGCTCTATCTCAACGGCAAAGTGCTACAATTCTAACTCCCCATTTAGGAGAGTTTAAACGTCTGTTTCCTGATATTCATAATCCAGAAAAGGATAGAATAACGGCGGCTAAACGGGCGGCTAATCAAAGTGGGGCGATTATTTTACTGAAAGGAGCAAAAACCATTATTGCTAATCCTAAAGGGAAAGTTTGGATTATTCCCGAAAGTACCCCGGCACTAGCGAGAGGGGGTAGTGGGGATGTTTTAACTGGTTTGATGGGGGGACTAATAGCCCAAAACAAGACCGTTGAGCATCCAATAGAGGGGATGGTAGCAACGGCAGCTTGGTGGCACGCTCAGGCTGCTATTGTAGCGGCGAGAGAACGTAGTGAGTTAGGGGTTGACGCAGTTACTCTTTGCCAGTATCTTCATCGTATTGTTGAGAAAAGATAGGAACTAGAGAGGGACTGGGATACCAGGAGAATGAAAAATTCACCGAGGATCACTGATAATTAACTTCACCCCGTCCCCTACCATTAAGGTTTGTTTTGTTCTAGCATTCCTACACCAGAATAACTGTTGTAAGACAGGTTAGGCTTGGGGGTTTTTTGAATGTCCTCTTTGATTTGATCGAGATCAATATAGCGATCGGCCACGTTGATTAAACTATCGCTAGTCATAGAGCGCAAGCTAACAACTTCGATGCGCGCGCCGCGATAACTTACGGAGTCTGCCGCATAAGCCAAGTCTCCGTCTCCACTAACGATAATAGCAGTATCGTAAGACCCTACCAAGGCCATCAAATCAACGGCTATTTCCACATCCAAATTAGCTTTTTTTGAACCATCCGGTAACTGTACCAAGTCTTTGGCAATAACCCGATAACCATTACGTCTCATCCACAACAAAAACCCCTGTTGTTTTTCGTTGGTGCGATCGACTCCTGTGTAGAAAAAGGCTCTAAGCAGACGAGATCCTTCAGTTAAGCGATAAAGTAACTTAGTATAGTCAATTTCAATACCTAGTTGTAATGCCGCATAAAATAGGTTGGAACCATCGATAAAAATGGCTACTCTACCTCGATTTTCTAAGACTTGTTCTGGGGAAAAGATCGAATCATCATCAAAGTCATCATACATTGTTGTTAAGCCTCGTTGCTCGTCAAAAAAGGACGGACTATGAAAATTATTAGTGAGTTCAGGTTTGTATTTCATCGTAAAATAGTGGTTGTTTTCAATGCAAAAATAGAAAAAATGTTAATTTTTTCATTTGTTAAGGGTTCTCTTCTAGAGGAAGATCGAGTTTAGCAAAAATGGGTTGAGGTTTGGTCAATTCGGAATTAACCTTTAGTTTCCCCCATTGGCTATGATGAGTAAAAGGAATAACTTGGTTCAGGCGATCGCTTTGATTAAAGTCTACAGGAAAACCAAGTTGCTGATAGATTTTGCTACTCAGGTTAGGAATAATGGGAGCTAATAAATAGGCAGCAAGACGCACTGATTCTAGCACTCCATACAAAATCTTTTCTACTTCGGCCTGTTTTCCTTCTTTAAACAAACGCCACGGGGCCTGTTCATCGATAAATTTATTCCCTGCTCTAATTAAGGTTAAAATCTCCTCACATCCCTCGTTAAATTTGAGGGTTTCATAGGCTTTCATTACCTTTTCCCCTAGATTTAAGCCTATGGTTTTTAGGGGGTATTCTTGGGGTAATTCTGTTGCTGTAATCGGCGGCAATGACCCTTTACAATATTTATTGGTCATGCCTAAGGTTCGGTTGAGCAAATTGCCTAAATCATTAGCGAGATCGGCGTTAAGAATGTTAACAAAACGAGTCTCGTTAAAGTCGCCATCTTTTCCACATTCTATCTCTTTTAAGAAATAGTAGCGCACTGCGTCGGCACCATATTTATCCACTAAGTCAAAAGGATCTAATGTATTTCCTAGGCTTTTGCCCATTTTATGCCCATCTTTTGTCAAAAAACCATGACCAAAAACTTTCTCTGGCAAAGGTAATTTTGCTGACATTAACATGGCTGGCCAATAAATAGCATGGAAGCGTAAAATATCTTTACCAATTAAATGCAAATTGATGGGCCACCAAGCGGATAAAGCATTATTTAGGGTTGGTTCATCCTCCGGTTTTAGTAAGGCTGTCACGTAACCTAAAAGGGCATCAAACCAAACATAAATGGTATGATTAGGATCGTTGGGGATAGGAAAACCCCACTCTACATTGACGCGAGATATGGAAAAGTCTTGTAAGCCTTGATTAATGAAATTTAAAATTTCGTTGCGGCGAGTATCTGGCTCGATGAATTGGGGATTATTCTCGTAAAGTTCTTCTAATTCTCTTTGATATCGAGACAATTTGAAGAAATAGTTTTCTTCGTCTCGCCATTCTGCTTTTTTGTTGGTATGAATGGGACAACAACCGTTTTCTAATAATTCTCGTTTTTCTTTAAATTCTTCGCAAGCAACACAATACCAACCTTGTTGTTGAGCTAAATAAATGTCTCCATTCTCCCAAACTCTTTCAAAAAATTCCTTAACAATAAATTCATGTTTCTCTGCGGTGGTACGACTGAAGCGATCCCATTGAATATCTAATTTTTCCCATAACGCTTCAAAACTGCCTACAATTTCGTCGCAATGCTTTTGGGGGGGTAATCCTTTCTCTTCGGCGGTTCGCTGTATTTTTTGCCCATGTTCATCTGTCCCTGTGATTAATAGCACCTCTTCTCCTGTTAATCGTCTATAACGAGCAATAACATCGGCGATAATGGTGGTATAGGCACTACCAATATGGGGAACTCCGTTAACGTAATATAGTGGTGTGGTTAAAGCAAATTTTTTCGGCTTGGTTGTTTCTGAAGTCATTTAAACTAAGGGGTTTTTAATTCAGATTATCTTTGAAATCCAATTTAACGGAGGACAATGACAATATTTGCTAAGGAGTAATTTTAGCCATTTTCTTGTGTATCATCCTTTAATTATTAACTCAATTGTATCCCTAGCCAATAAAAATAATCTTAAGACCCTTATATTAAGACATTTTAAGTAGTAGTAAATAATTCTAAATTTAATGAATATTTTTTGCTGAAACTTCTGATTCGGTGATTTAGGGCGAAAAGTTAAAAATAAGAAAATTTTCCCTAAGTTCTGCTAAAATGATCTTTGAAACAAGGAGAGGTGGCAGAGTGGTCGAACGCGCCCGACTTGAAATCGGGTTTGGTTAATAGCCAACGTGGGTTCGAATCCCACCCTCTCCGCTCTTTTGGTTAGCTGTTTAAGACTTTAGTACATAGATAAAGGGAAGAGGGGACTTCTACTTCCCTCTTCCCTCAGACTAACTAAACAGCTTGGGGTTGTCCTTCTCGTTGGAACTGGAATAGAGAATAAACCACGTTGCGACGAATATCGATCATCATCTCTAAAAACATTTCGTACCCTTCCTGTTTATATTCAATGAGAGGGTCTTTTTGTCCATAACCTCGTAAACCAATAGACTCCCGTAACGCATCCATGGACTGTAAATGTTCGCGCCAGAGGGTATCTATTTGTTGCAGAATAAAAAAGCGTTCTGCTTCTCGCATCAAACCAGGACGCACTTTATCTACCTCGTCTTCTTTGATGTCATAAGCTTTCCGAACTTCCTCATGGAGAAAAATTTTCATCTCTGGTACGGTCATATCTTCCATATCCTTAGCGGTGATGTCTTCGAGGAGATAGACAAACTCTTTGACCTTACTCACTAAGTTTTCTACGTCCCATTCTTCGGGGGGTAACTCTGGGTTAACGTAAGCATCGACGATTTCATCCATAGTCTTTTCTGCGTATTGCAAAACTTGCTCTTTGAGGTCTAACCCTTCTAATACCCTTCTCCGTTCGGCATAAATAGCTCTTCTTTGGTTGTTCATCACCTCATCGTACTCAAACACCTGTTTACGGGTGTCATAGTAGAAGGTCTCAACTTTTTTCTGGGCCCCTTCTAGGGAACGGGTGAGCATTTTGGACTCGATAGGCATATCTTCTTCCACGCGGAAAGCATCCATTAACCCGGCTACGCGATCCCCTCCAAAAATTCTCAGTAAGTTATCTTCTAAACTTAAGAAAAATTTGGTAGACCCCGGATCGCCTTGTCGTCCCGCTCTTCCCCGTAACTGGTTATCAATACGACGGGACTCGTGACGTTCGGTAGCAATAACATGAAGTCCTCCCAAATCGATTACTTGATCGTGTTCTTTATCGGTAAATGCGTCGTACTCTTCACGAATGGCTTTATAAACTTCCCGTAATTTTTCAACCACAGGGTCATCGGTGGGAGCATTTTCGGAAGCGATGGCAATTTTTTCTTCTGCTTCTAGTTCCGACAGACTTTGCAACCCATATTCATCAACCGCAAATTTTACGGCCGTTTTGAGCAGAGTGTCGGTTTCTGGGGAAAGTTGGGTAGGAAAAATATCCGCAGAGGGTTGCCATTTTTTCTTTTCACTTTCTTTGCCAAAACCTTGGGGACGACTATTATTCGCCGTCCCACCTGCCATGAGACTATCATCTTCTGGCATAACAATTTGAGGCATGAGGTATTCTCTAATTTTTAGCCGGGCCATGTAATCAGAGTTCCCTCCCAGGATAATATCTGTTCCTCTTCCTGCCATGTTAGTAGCGATGGTAACAGCTTGTTTGCGTCCTGCTTGAGCAACGATTTCTGATTCCCTTTCTACGTTTTCTGGACGAGCATTAAGAATATCGTGGGGAATGTTACTTTCTTGTAGTAGGTGGGAGATTACTTCTGATTTTTCTACGCTAGTGGTACCCACGAGAATAGGGCGACCTTCTTGGTACATTTCTTCTACTTCTGTCGCTACAGCTTTCCATTTAGCGAGTTCATTTTTGTAAACCACATCGGCATAATCGTAGCGTTGAGGGGGACGGTTGGTGGGAACGATGGTAACTTGCAGATTATAGACTTTTTCTAGTTCTGTTTCTTCGGTCTTAGCGGTTCCGGTCATTCCTGAGAGCTTGTTATACAACAGGAAGAAGTTTTGATAGGTAATGGTGGCAAGGGTTTGGGTTTCTCTTTGAATGGGAACTCCCTCTTTAGCTTCGATGGCTTGATGCAGTCCGTCACTCCATCGTCTTCCTGCTAGAACTCGACCGGTGAATTCATCGACAATGACCACTTCTTTGTTCTTAACGATGTAGTTAACGTCTTTGGTAAATAATTCTTTGGCTTTGATGGCGTTAAAAATATAATGGGCCCAAGGGTTTTCTTGGTCGTAAAGATCGGTTACTCCTAACAATTGTTCTGCTTTTTCAAACCCTTGATCTGTCATTAAAACGTTGCGAGCTTTTTCATCTACTTCATACTCTTTTGGTATTTCTTCGTCTTCTTGTTTTTCTAAATTTTCGGCAATTTTGGCGGCTTTAATATATTTTTCTGTGGGTCTTTCTACTTGACCTGAAATAATTAATGGGGTACGGGCTTCGTCGATTAAAATGGAGTCAACCTCGTCAATAATGCAATAATTGGGGGGTCTTTGTACAACTTCGGCCATAGCGGTGGCCATATTGTCCCGTAAATAATCAAATCCTAGTTCGCTGTTGGTAGTGTAGGTGACATCGCAAGCATAGTTCTTCTTGCGTTCTTCTGGGTTCATCCCCGACTGGATAAGTCCTACAGTTAAGCCGAGAAAACGATGTACTTGTCCCATCCATTCTGCATCTCGACGGGCTAGGTAGTCGTTGACGGTGACAATATGAACCCCTTTGCCTGTGAGTCCGTTGAGATATGCAGGTAAAGTAGCTACCAGGGTTTTTCCTTCCCCTGTCTTCATCTCAGCAATTTGCCCTTGATGGAGTACCATTCCCCCCATTAGCTGTACGTCGAAGTGACGCATCCCTAAGACTCTTTTTCCTGCCTCTCGGACAACGGCGAATGCTTCTGGCAGAATTTCTTCTAAAATGTCCTCTGTTTCTTCGTCGTTGTTAGCTTTATCCAACATTTCCCGAAATTCAACGGTTTTTTTCCTTAATTGTTCGTCAGATAACCCTTGAATATCTTCTTCAAGCAAGTTAATCTCTGCGACAATGGGCTGTAATTTTTTGATTTTGCGGGTGTTAGGGTCACCAAATAGAGCTTTAAGCATAAGGTATCGTTTTATTCTTTATTTTAATGGTACTTCTGATGGGCTTGAGGGGGACAACATATTTTCTATCTATACTTTGTTTTTGATAGTTTTTATGTCCTCCCCCTACTTATGAGCAATTTTCTAACCACAGATATATATCTTAATATTTTTCCTCATGTTTTGAGTCATCTGGATGTTTCTGCTCTCTTTGAAAATATTAGTTTTATTTATTGTTCGTCACAATTAAAATCACAAATAACAATGTGAGAATCAACTTCGTCAACAGATCGTTTTTCTTGATTTTTCTAAAATTTGACTGAAAATCAATACTTGAATTTTTGTAAATTTTCAGATATACTAATTTGGGAATAGCATGGCACACTTGCGTCTAAAATTAGCGAACATTGCAGATAAAGTAATCTGCTACATGACTTTTACCTTTACTCGCAGGGAGATGCTGATAAAATACCATCAAATTTTTGATATTCAGATAAATAGTTTTGAAGCAGAGTAAACTGAGACTGATTGAGACGATAATAGATCCAACGACCCTCCTGACGCGCTTGAACCAATTGAGCATCTTTCAGGTTTTTCAGGTGAAAAGAGAGCTTAGATTGATTAACATCTAATTCTTTACAGAGATCGCAGACACATAATTCTTGACCTTTTAGTAATGCCAAAACCTTGAGGCGAATGGGATCAGATAACGCCCGAAAACCCAGTAAAATGATTGACGAATTGTGAGGGGTTGCGATTGCCATCGATGAATAGTCAACATTAAGGTTATTTTCTTATGATAGAGCAAGACACAACAACCGATCGCTAAACTTTATGGCTCGTCAACGCTCAAAATCCGATTTACCTACAAAAATATGTCCTGTTTGTGGCCTTTCCTTTACGTGGAGAAAAAAATGGGCCAGGTGTTGGGATGATGTAAAATACTGCTCCGAACGATGTCGCAGAAGACGCTCTCAAGTAGGGGATAAAAATTAATGACCACAACCCAACCTAAACTTATCATTCACGGTGGTGCCAGTTCACTAAACGATAAAGGGGGTTTAGCCAAAGTTCGCACCTCTTTAAACAGTATTGTCAGGGAAGTTTATCAGTTATTGAACAACGGAGGAACGGCAGTAGACGCAGTGGTTAGGGGTTGTCAGTTACTAGAAAATGAACCCAGTTTCAACGCAGGAACCGGATCGGTGTTACAATCCGATGGTCAAATCCGTATGAGTGCGTCTCTCATGGAAGGTTTGAGTCAAACCTTTAGCGGTGTAATTAACATCTCCCGTGTCAAAAATCCTATTGAGTTGGCTAAATATTTGCAAAGCCAAAGCGATCGCATTCTTTCTGACATGGGGGCAGCAGAATTAGCTAGAGAATTAAACATCCCCATATATGACCCCTTAACGGAGTTTCGTGCCACAGAATGGATAGAAGAGTGGAAAGACGATTTTCAGGGCAAAATGGGGCGTTTATTCGCCAGTACAGAATCTTCTGAAGCACGACGGGGAACTATTGGTGTGGTTGCGTTGGATAGTCAGGGAAAAATTGCTGCCGGCACTTCTACGGGAGGAAAAGGGTTAGAAAGAATTGGTCGAGTGAGCGATTCAGCGATGCCAGCAGGTAATTATGCCACCGAAGAAGCAGGGGTTAGTTGTACCGGTGTGGGGGAAGATATTGTCAACGAATGTTTAGCCGCACGGGTGGTTATTCGAGTGGGGGATGGTTTATCTTTGCCCGATGCCATGCAGAAATCGATGGAAGAATGTAAAAAACGGGATCGAGACTTGGGAGCGATCGCGTTGGACTACAATGGGGTGATTAGTTGGGGAAAAACCAGCGAAGTTTTATTAGCAGCTTATCATAATGGATCAACTATCGGGGATACTTTAGAATGGCAAACAGAAGAATTGATGGGGTATTGTTAAACGGATAAAAATTAAGAAACACCCACTAAGGGAGAAAAGTCTTTTTTGTCATGGACTCGATCCACTTAGGTTTGGCAAGAATGTTAATAACAAGTAAACTATCAGAAACTTCAACAATTGTCGAGGCAGGCTTTCACCATGTTAACACTGACAGTTCTACATAAAAGTCTTAATGTATCTTCTCAAAAAGCCAGGGGTCACTCGCTGCGAAAACTTAGGCCAAACA
>NZ_JARVCN010000173.1:0-6977 GCF_038442745.1 Crocosphaera sp. Alani8 | reverse complement strand
TGGTTTTATGAACATAGTTTGGAACTTTGTCTCGTCAGGTGCAAGATCTGAGTTATATACTCTTAATTTTGAGCAATTCTCTATAAATTTCCTTATGTCGAACTCAGGTGAATGGGAAAACACTCTCTTATTTTAATTCTATTAAGAAGCTGCCCCGGCGGTTTCTCTTTCTTGTTTTGCTGATCCTTGGGTTCCTATTTGAATTAACTCAACTTTATAACCGTTGGGATCTTCCACAAAAGCAATAACTGTTGTTCCGTGTTTCATGGGACCGGGTTCTCTGGTGATATTTCCCCCTTGTTCCCTGATTTTTTCGCAAGTTCCGTAGATATCATCCACTCCTAAAGCGATGTGTCCATAAGCATCCCCTAAGTCGTAGGAGTCTACGCCCCAATTATAGGTTAACTCGATAACTGCATTATCAGACTCATCACCATAACCAACGAAAGCAAGGGTAAACTTACCCCCTGGATAATCTTTTTGACGAATCAGTTTCATTCCTAAAATATCACAGTAGAATTTTAAGGACTCTTCTAGGTTTTTCACCCGTAACATGGTGTGTAAAAGACGCATAATTTTTTGTTCAATTAAACAACGATATGATCGGCAGGATCGTTACTCTTCATATTATCATTTGTAAACCAAACTTTCTGTTGAGGGACAGGTAAAGGTAAACCCTGCTTATCAAATTCTACTTTCAGACGACGACGAAATTCCCTGGACACATCCCACTGTTTAAGGGGTTTTGTTTTAATCCAAACTCGAATAATCAACCCTCTTTCCTCAAAGTTATCTACCCCTAAAATTTCGGGTTGACTAACAATATGATTGCGCCATTGTCTATCTTTAGCCATTGCTTCGGCCACGTCTTTAACAATGTATAAAGCTTGATCAATATCAGCGTCGTAAGCAACAGGAATGAGAACATCAGCCCGAGACCAATTACTAGAATGATTTGCTACAATTTTTACTTCACTATTGGGAATAGTGATTAATCTTCCCTCTGTATCTCGTAGTTGGGTGATCCTTAAATTGATATTTTCTACTAACCCTCCAAAGTTCTGAACTTGAATAACATCCCCAACAGCGTATTGATCCTCAAGGATAATAAAAAAGCCATTAATTGCATCTCTAATTAGGTTTTGAGATGCTAGGGAAACCCCCACACCAAAAATACCCAAACCTGCTAATAGGGGTGCTGTATTTATACCAATCAAAGATAACCCGATTAATATCCCCGAACCCGTTAAAATTACAGTAAAGACACTACGAAAGACAACGGTTACTGTATTAATTCGTAGCTGTAGTCGTTGATTTTCACGAAAATCCAAAAGGGTACGAATCATCAAGACAGATGTTAGCTTAGCGATTAAAGCATAACTGAGACGAATTGCTAGGTAGGTTCCTAAACCAACAATTCCCAATCTTGCAGGAATCCTCAGAAGAATAATTAACCAAATTTGAGCGATTCTTGTGTAGGGAAATAGTCCCACTACAACTAAACTTGAACCGATCCAAATACCAGTTTGAGCTAATTGCAATAGTCTATATTGAACTTCTTTCATATTCCAATGTTGTCGATTGGTTAACAACATGGATATGGGCTGATCGCTTCTTTCTTCCTCTATACTCTCTTGGGATAATTTTAAACGATTAAGTTTGCGACTAATTAATTTACTAATAACGAAAGTGCTACCTAAGATCCCAATACTAATTAATCCTTTGGTGATTAAAGATTCTAGTTTGCGCTCATCTTTACCTCTTTTTAACCCTTTTTCTAATTGCTCTATTATATTTGTTGCTTTTGTTTCAGCGTCGATACCTTCATTCTGGAAGTCGAGATTACCAATGGTAATTAATTGTATGGTTTCACCAGCGATACTAACATAAATCTTTGGGTTTTCCTCTCCTCTTTGTGTAACTTCTAATTGAGGATTTTCCTGAGAAAAATATAGGTCACTAATTCTATCTAAACGAGTTTTGATAATTTCAACCCGTTCGCTAAGTTTTGATTCTGGATAGGTTATTGTAAATAAACAACGACCATCTAACCGAATACAAGTTGTAATATTCCCTTCTTGAGAATTTTGAGGCAGCCAGCTATCAGTATTCCCTATATCCGGTAAAAAAGGAATAACTTGCGGTTGTGCTTTTGCGGGTAATGCCCCTTGAAATGTAGTTATAAATGCTAGAGTAGTTGTAAAAATATGAGGGTTTAAAAAGTGGCTAGGTAAGAGGTTATTTTTAAAAAATTTAAACATAAATTAAAGTGAACAAAAACTATTCTTGTTTTGATATTCTTCCTCTTTGTAGATTACAAAAGTTTTATACAGACAAATAGTATTTATCTATAAATTTGACACCATTATGACTTAATCCCGAAATTGAGTAATATAGCAGTTTTCATTTGCATAGATTAAAAAGTTTCTAGCTTTGAGGCAGGAGGCAGGAGGCAGAAGTTAGATTCTGAGATTCGCCACTCAATTGAAAATCGCTATAAACAAGGGTTGATAATGTAAAACTATTCTTATACTTAGAATATTATCAACCCATTTAAATTTGGTAACTTTTTAGGCTTGCAAAGCTGGTTTATAATTCAAGACACGAATTAAAGTTCCTTCTTTGGGTAAATCTTCAAATGTCAAGCGAAGTTTATCTTGATTAACTTGCTTAATGTTCATGTCTTTTACTAGGTCTAAAAAATCGTTTAATGGCTCAATGTCACAGGTTTCCTCATCAGCGGCTGAAGTTCGATAATGGGTAGGTATCATTACCTTAGGACGTAAAGTCTCCATTGCTTGTTTCCCTTCGACGGAATTATAAGCCTTTGGTCCACCACCTACGGGGATACAAGCAACATCTGGACTACCTAATAAAATCTTTTGTTCTATATTAATTGGAGCAGCCGCACCACCTAAATGCACCACACGGATACCCCCTTGAGTCCAACGCCAAGCTACATTAGTCCCGAAACGTTGACCTCCCTGGCGATCGTGAGCAATACCCACACCCTGTAGTCGGAAACCATTAATCTCGTAAACCCCTGGTTCGTACAATACTTTGGGGTTCCCTGGTAGGTTTTCTGCTGCCCCTTCGTCCCACATTTGGCTACTAATAATGACGAGATCCGCTTCCACTTGAGGTAAGCGATAACCGGCTGTACAACCAATAGAACGGAAAGGGTTGGCTAACACCCTCATACCTCCTCCTGTGAAGAGAAAGGAGGTATGACCTAAATATTGGATCATTAGGGAGTCTTTGTTTTGGGCTGAAACTGGTTGAAAACGAGAGCTTAAGGAGATTCCCGAAGCAGCTACGGCACTAGCCCCAGCATAACGTATAAATTGTCGCCGTTTCATTATCTTAAAAATAGAATTTATTGCGGGTTTAACATCTTGAGAAAGTTCTCTAACAGGGATTTTCCTGATGTGGTTAAGATACTTTCTGGATGAAATTGTACCCCTTGGAGGTGCAAATAGTCTTTATGTTGTAGTCCCATGATGGTTCCATCTTCCGTCCAAGCGGTGATTTCCAGCACGTCGGGTAAGCTTTCTCGTTGCACCACTAAACTGTGGTAACGGGTGGCTTCAAAAGGGTTGTCTAACCCCTGAAATACCCCTTGGTTGTTGTGATAAATGGGAGAAGTTTTCCCGTGCATCAAAACGGGTGCGGAAACTACTTTTCCACCGAATACTTGCCCCATACTCTGGTGTCCTAAACAAACCCCGAGAATGGGAATAGTAAACCCCAGTTCCTTGAGCAAAGTAAGGGATACCCCTGCATCTTCGGGACGACCAGGTCCGGGGGAAATGACAATGCCATCTGGGTTGAGGTGACGAATTTGAGGGATATCGATTTTATCGTTACGGTAAACCTGTATATCGGAGGCAACTGGCCAATCAAAGCCTAATTCTCCTAAATACTGCACTAAGTTATAGGTAAAACTATCGTAGTTATCGATAACGAGAATCAACTTTTATCTCCTCGGTGATGGTTATCAATGCGATCGCTGGCTACTTTAGAACTGAAATACCATTGCGAACAAAGGGGGAAGAATAATAAAACTAGCTACCAATAGAGCTGCCAAGGCAGATATCATAACAGCACCAGCAGCACAGTCTTTGGCAATTTTTGCCAATTCGTGATAAGACTGACCAACAGTTAAGTCTACCACGGATTCTAAAGCAGTATTTAATAATTCTAGTACCATTACTAAAGCGCAGGTAAGAGCAACAATGGCCATCCCTACAGCATTAACCTGGAGAAATAAGCCGACGCTCAAAGCAGTTACTGTCATAACTGTATGAATACGGAAATTACGCTGTGTAGCGAAGGCGTAGGAAATACCAGCCCAAGCGTATGTAAAACTTACAAATAGATTAGGAGCAATTTGCCAAGCGGACTTCTCTCTAATGGCTGAGAGGCTTTGACTAGATTGAGTTAGACTTGTTGCCCCGGGGAAGAAGGGAGTAGCAGGGGGTTGACTCATTTTAAAATCGGCTTTCATAATTTTAAGTTTTACTAAGTTTTGTACAGAATAATTAAATATTTTTACAAGGTCTGTTCAATTAGAACATATAGTGCAGTGATTTTCCATCTAAAGACTGACAGATTCCAACAATGTTTCTTGTTGTTGTAGCATTTTTTTTAAACTTTGTTCGTCGGGATGATCCCATCCCAGCAGATGCAACAGTCCGTGGGCGGCTAACCAAGCAAGTTCTCGTTTAAGAGAGTTTGTATGTTGTTGCGCCTGTTTTTGTGCTGTTTCTACTGAAATAACAATATCCCCGAGATACACTGGCTCTGAGCAGTCTTCTAAGGGAATAATAGTCGGGAAATCCCATTCCAGGGTAGCAAAGGCTAAAACATCAGTGGGCTGATTTTTCTGGCGATATTGGGCGTTTAAGCTCTGAATTTCTTGATCTCCTGTTAATCTCAGGGTTAATTCATAACTAGAGGCTTCGGGTAGATAAGAATTCAGGTTAGTACACCAAGAATCAATCCACTGTTTCCAGGTTTGAGAGGAAACAGGAGTAAATGTGGCTTCCAACTCGGGACGAACCCAGAAAACGTCTTGAACGTTTAGCTCGATCACTGCATTTAAGGTTTGATAAGCTATCATCCTGTTATGCTAACGAGTCAAATAGGAAATTCCAATTAAGA
The DNA here is from genome assembly GCF_038442745.1 of Crocosphaera sp. Alani8. NCBI lineage: Bacteria > Bacillati > Cyanobacteriota > Cyanophyceae > Chroococcales > Aphanothecaceae > Crocosphaera > Crocosphaera sp. Alani8. Next base: position 1,814 of record NZ_JARVCN010000173.1, on the reverse strand, counting down.
AACCTAAAAGTGCCGTCGCAGTGAGAAAAAAGTGCTTCAGAGAAGTGCCTCCCTTGCGAACCATATTACGCATCGCTAGTTTTGTATAACTAGGTGGCGGTTCATTTTTGGTGGTTTCGGGGGGATTTTCTGGAATGGATGGGGGGGTATTTGTCATTGAACTTCTCCGTGTTTTTCCACAAATCTGTCTCCTAATGTAACAGGTGCTTACAAAAGAGCAAGGCTTTTTAACAGATTAATTGCCGATCTCGATCACCTCTCCACACCCCAAGGTTCCCAAATTCGGTGATAATCCTATCAATAGCTTAAAGTTTGAAAGTATGACCCTTAACCCAGAACAATTAATCGATTTAGCCCTAAAAGCAGGGGCCTCTCATGCAGAAGTTTATCAGTCTCGATCACAGTCTCGTCCTGTTTTTTTTGAAGCTAACCGTCTCAAACAGTTGGAGAGTTCCCAGTCGGAGGGAACAGCTTTACGGTTGTGGAAAGAGGGATCACCTGGTTTAGCGGTGGCCTATGGAGAGGTGGATAGCAAGGGGTTGGTGGATAGGGCCATTGCTTTGTCCAGTCTCAACGATCCTGAAACCATAGAATTGAGCGAACCTCGCACCGATATTCGACCAACTGTAGGGGAAGGAATAGGGGTAGAAACTTTGATAGATATGGGAAAAGAAGCGATCGCCAAATTACGTCAAGACTATCCAGAAGTGCTTTGTAGCGGCGAATTTGCCTCTCAAGAGGATTTTTCTTGTTTGATCAATTCTTTGGGGCTTCGTTGCCAATATAGCGAGGTTTCTACGGCTTTTTATCTAGGGGTGGAATGGGTTAGGGGAGAGGATTTTTTAGGGGTTTATGAGGGGGAACATAGTCTTCATAGATTGGATGTGGACAAGGCAGTAGAAGAGATTTTACAACGGTTAGCATGGGCAAAAGAAACGGTTTCCCCTCAAGTGGGGCGTATCCCGGTCTTATTTACCCCTAATGGGGCAGCGATGTTGTGGGATACAGTTGCTGATGCTCTCAATAGTAAAATAGTCTTGGAAAAGGCTTCTCCTTGGAGTGAGAAACTCGAAGCAAAGATCGTTTCGGAAAAGTTAACTTTATCTCAACAACCGAAGTTTGAACCCTATAGCTGTCCTTTTGATGATGAGGGAACAATAACACAAAACTTATCTTTAATCACTGAGGGAAGATTAGAGCAATTTTATAGCGATCGCACTCGGGCTAGATTATTAGGAATTGAAAGTACAGGTAACGGTTTTCGTTCTAGTTTGGGGAGTTATCCTACCCCTAGTTTAGTGAATTTAATTGTTGCCCCTGGGAACAGTAATTTTGAGCAGTTAGTTAAACAATTGGATAATGGGATTGTTGTGGATCAAATTTTAGGAGGTGGGGCTGATATTTCGGGGGATTTTTCTATTAATGTTGATCTGGGTTACGGTGTAAAAAATGGAGTGATTACCGGAAGGGTTAAAGATACAATGGTGACAGGAAATGTTTATCAAGTGTTAAAAGAAATTATTGCATTAGGAAATGATTCTTGTTGGACAGATTCTTGTTTTACTCCTTCTGTGTTGGTAGAAGGTTTATCAGTTAACAGTTAGCAGTTATTCAGTTATTAGTTATTTGGGTTACTTCGTAACAAAAATTAGTTATGACTTACATCTTGCACCTTCGATAAAACTGGCTATTTTGTAAGGGTTCAGCTATCAGCTATCAGCTGAAACATATCAATCCCTATCATCTACTGTAAGTAAGATTAAACTCACATCTTGCACCAAGAAAAGTTGATATGAGGAACGACGGCTACAACT
>NZ_JARVCN010000172.1:0-7015 GCF_038442745.1 Crocosphaera sp. Alani8 | reverse complement strand
TCCTTGCTTAAGTTAAGACTTGTTTGCAGTAGGGATTTGATCTATATTTAAGTTATTCGTGAAAATAGGATCGTTAATGTACAGCAGATATTGTTCACGTAAAGAATCTTCTAAAAACCCTGAAACGCCGATCTTCATTGGGGAATGGGACTCGACGTTTCATCACGAAGGTTCTTTCTGTGAAATCTCTGCACTAACCAAAAGGAGGTAGTTATGAGATAAGAAAGAGATTGAATTTTTAGCCACGGTGGTAATCAACCGCAATGACTCTATCATAAAGAATCTTTGCGGGATACACAACCCTTGTGTCAAAAAATAATCATTGTGACTAATAAACAGAGAATTGGTTTATCAATCCTGACTCTGGTTAAATTGACTTTTTTATCTTCTATAAACTCATCCTTTTGTGCCTTTAAACCACGAGAAAGGAGTAGGACAATGCACCCGAATTTAGACACCGTGACCACCCAAGGGGACAATGTAACTAACAATCATTCAGGAATATCTATGCTTTTATTAATAAGCATAGACGGGCTTGGGTATTCAATTCAGTCTCATTAGAAAAGACTGGGGATGCTCTGTCCATGATGACTGCTACTGAATAAGCGGACAGCTCAATGACTGGTGAGTGAACATCCACCAGCAGACAAATATATTCATTTTTTATCTTAGTTGTCCGAACTTAGTTTTACCAAGTAAGCAATCATAACAGTGCATCTCCAGTCGGACAAAAATGACTTTTGGAGATATTTATGAAAGCTATACATAGTCTGCTATTAAGCGGATTTAAAATTGATGGAAAAAATTTCCTAAAATCCATCATTAACTTCCCTATATCACAGTTAGGGAGTACCTATGACCTGGATTAGATATAATCGCCACACTCCCTGTCCAGTATGTAACGGCGATCGCCCTGACTGTCGCCAAAACACAACAACCGGCCTCATTCACTGTCGCAGCAACGAAGCCAACCCCAAAGACTACGTTTATCGTGGTCAAGACACCTGGGGATTTAATTTATGGGCATATAAACCAGATGCAGATGCTTGGACTAAAACAGTCACCAGTCGCCAGTCGTCAGTCACCAGTGACTCTTGGACAACCCCTAACAGTCAAACAAAGGTAAATCCTCGGTATCTAGTGGCAAAAACAGTCACCAGTCGCCAGTCACCAGTGACCAGTGACACTTGGACAAACCCTAACAGTCAAACAGAGGTAAATCCAAAGAAGCTTCTGCCTATCCCAGAAAGAGATAAGGTAATCAGGGAAATCTTGTCCCAACTAACCCTATCAGATGACCACAGGGAGGTTCTAAGAAATCGTGGAATAAGCGATCGCAAAATAGAAGAATCAAACTACCGCAGTGTCAAACAATGGCAAAAACTAACCTCACCTGTCACTAATAAACTCTCAGGGGTGAAATATGATGGATTAAGCTTAATTAACCACACTGATGGGATACTAATCCCAATTCCTAACGAAGATGGATTATACACCCATCTTAGGGTGAATGATCTGACCCCAGGAACCGAAAACAAGTATTACCCTCTGAGTAGTTCCAAGCGTGGGGTGAAGTACCACTTACCATCAGGGGAGCAACCCATCGGGGTGTATATGCCCCAGGAAGCACCCGAAAAGCAAATAATAGGGTTTACAGAGGGACTGGAATATAAACCGCTTCTAGCGTCATCTAACGTGGGGATTCCGATTATAGGAGCTAGTGGTGGAAACTTTGGCAGTAGTAGTGAGGCGATAGAGGCTGCGATCGCATCAATCAAACAACGGTATGAATGGGATGAGGTTGAATTTATTCTGTATGCCGATGCAGGTTCTATCATCAATGGAAATGTAGCGATCGCCTATGAAAAACTAGGAAAGATTGTACCTGAGTTAAAAGTAGCGGATTGGGGACAGTTAGCCAATAAAGAAACTGGCTTAGACATTGACGAAATTGATGTCGAAAACCTTAAAATAAGCTTAATTCCAATTGACGAGTTCAAGGAAAAATCAGACCAATTAATTTACCATCAAAAAGCATTCAAAGCCTGGAAAAGTTGTAAACAGTTCACCTCAACCCAAACAGTAGATCAAGAGTATTTAGACTTACCTGTACCCGATAAAAACTCTGTCTTATGTGGTAAATCAGGGTTAGGTACTGGTAAAACAACCAATACAATTAAATGGTTTAAAGACTCTTTAGAGAACTATGGGGCGGTAAGTTTAGGATACAGAAATTCCTTACTTTATCAGTTTTGTGAGAAAACCTCTAAGGCTAAAAAAGAAACCGACAAAAACATAGAATTCACCCATATTCATGAACAGGAAAGTAGCTTATATATTAGGAATCCTCAAGGAAAAGTCACAGCTTGTATCAACTCTCATTATCGCTTTAACCCTAATGACTTCGATGAAAAAGTATTAATCTTGGATGAGGTAATCTCAGTCTTAAAACACCTGTTATTTTCTCGAACCATTAATAATCGAGAAATAGCCATAGAATTAGTCAAAGAAGCCATTAAAAAAGCCGATAGGATTATCTGTTTTGATGGTAATTTGTCAGATATGTATTGTGATTTTATTGAAGCTTGTGACCCCACTAAAAAGATAGAAAAAGTAGAAAATACTTATAAAGGTAATAAAGCTAACTTAGTTTTATTAGAAGGAACCATCAAGAAAACAAAACTAAGAAAACGGGATCATGCCCCTTGGTTATATGACTTAATAACTATTAGCGATATGACAGGAGCAATTGCTAGTGACAATCAAACTCTATTAGAATCCTTACACAGAATCTTAGACAAACTAGGTTACAAAGTATTAAGAATTGACTCAAAAACAATTAACCAAGCAGAAGTTAAAGAATTCTTAAAAGACCCTGATAAGTATCTAAGGGAGAATAAAATAGATAGATTATTATTTTCACCTTCTTGTGAGAGTGGCTTAGATATTAAGATTAGTAACTATTTTACTCACTTCTTTGGCTTATTTTATGGGGCATTAGATGCTGATTCAATTACTCAAATTATTGGGAGAATTAGGGATAGTCAAGTAACTCGTTATCTATGGGTAAATCCCTTCATTAAAGTAGATGATAAGAATAGCATAAAATCACCCTTCTTAGAAAAAATACAATATCATTTTAATCAACGATTAACCCGTGATCTTCATTTAGCAATGGTTGGTGAAGATAACAAAGAAGAGCTAATCAGTGAATTATTAAGCAAAGTCAAAGAAGACTTAGATACTCCTGAGAGTAAACTAGCCCAACGATTAGAAGCAATGATAAACTATGAAAAAGCTAATCTCAGACAATGTGTTTATTGGCTATTAGAACAGCAAGGCTATGATATTTGTAATCGTTATACTCCAGAATATCAAGACCCCTTTAAAACCGTTAACCAAGAAGTTTCAAAAGAGAAAATAAAAACCAAATTTAAAGACTCAACAGATATCTCTGAAGCTTCTGATAAATATCTAGATAAGCCTTGGATGATGCTAAGTCAAGACGCTCACTGGGAAGATAGATGTGCATTAATGAAAGCCAAATTAATTAAACTGTTACCCAATATTCAAAACTCTACTTATTGGAGTCCTGAGTTAATTTACTTGGTAAAATATAAATACCCGAATCTGATTACTCAAATAGAAAATAGAATCTACCTTGAGAAATTTGATCAAGAGAATTCACCAGCTTTAGTTAAGGTTAAAAAGTTCTACCATAACCTACTAAATAAAGTCAGAAGAGGAAAACTTTGCCCCTGGAAAATTAAGCCCCGTTATCTATTCCTAAAAGCCTTGTTTGATGTTCGGTTACTGTACTTTATCGAAGTAGCAGGGGAATTTACAGCCGATAGTAAACCAGTTCAAGAGTTAATCCAACGGGCTAACCAAAAGAAAATCTGGCAAGGTTTAGGAAAGCGGCCATCAAAAGACCCCATCAAGTTTATTCGGTGGTTACTGAATCAGATTGGCTATGATTTAAGCGATCGCCGTCTAAGTGACGAAAATAGAACAAGGGTATATAAGGTGGTGCCGGTCAAAATCAACATAAAAGAAGTAGTAGAACCTCACCAACACGATAATTTTGTTCATGGGGCCATCAACAAATTAACTGAAATACTCGAAGCTAGAATCACCCGTGATTATTCCCCTGAACATCTCCAAACCCTGAGATGGGATGATGAAAACATACTACAACAACAAACTTGTAGTATGGAATCCGAGCTAAAAAATAACGATCAAACTCATGAGTCTAAAAATGGCTATAACTCAGACCAGCAAACAAGAAGTAATGATCCAGATGTGCCAAGAATTGTGAAAGAAGATCAGCCACATCTGGATCAGGAATCGATACTACAAAAAGCCAGTCCACCGGTTGAGTGGCCCTTTAAGATAGGCCAATGGGTGAGGATTCAAGGGGACTTGTTGGACGAGTCGTTAATTGGGGCATTTGCCTTAATTAAAGAGCTTAGGGAAGGGATAAACCGATACGCAATCCTAGAAGTGAATGGTTTAAGACGGTCACTCAATCTTAAGTATTTAAGGTCGAATGTCACATCATAAACGTTTCGATAAGGATCGTCAAACAACGAGTGTACACTCGTTTTCATCGGAGTGAAGGGTTAGGAAATGAAGCCAAATGTAGTATAGTTGTTACTCGCATTATGTAGTATGAAGGGTAACTCTATTAGAAAAACCAGCACATCTGTTACAGCTAAATCGTAATACAAATCCTGATGATCCATTTAGAAAATGTTCGGCGAGTGAGATACCCCCAGAAGCAGTAGAGGAGTGCGATCGCAAATGGATAGCCGAACAACTAGAACTAGAAAGTTGCCAGAGCGTAGATGATGTACGATATTAGTGGTATGAAGTGGGTTTAGTCTCGCAATAGCTAGAACTGGGGTGGGATTTGTTAACCAGCGAAGTTAAGCAAAGGCTGAGACTATTATTTAACCAGATGAAGGAATTGGAAACGTGAGGGGGGGGTTCCCGATTTCAAATTGGAAAACCTAAAAGGCTCGCTCTGTATAAGCTTGATATTGTTGAACCGTTTTGGTTGGCTAAATCAGGCGATCGTTACGAGTTGAAGGATTGACATTGATCGTATAAATGGAGAAAACAATGGGTGAAGCAAAAAGAAGAAAAAAACTAGATTCAAACTGGGGAAAATCTAACAATAAAGCTCTATCAATTAGATTAATTGATTTTGAATCTATCACGGATGAAGGATTGATAGAATTAAGTGAAAAACATGATATAAAATGGTTTGGAGAAGTGACTAAAAATGGTCAAACAAGTCAATGTGGGTTAATTCCTTTTAATAACTCAAAGACGAAAAAAAGAATTTTATCAACACATTTAGTCTTTACCCCAAATGGTCAGCAACCAATAGCATTAAATCAAAAAGAAGTTGATGAATTATCAACAATGGCTGCTAAAAAGATTTTTGCCACAATAGGGGCATCAATTTCTATGGATAGAAAGTATGAAAAATAAGCTAAGCGTAGTACGATATACAAAACCCCAAATGTGAGTGAGGAATTAGGGGTTAGGAGGCGCGGGGTTAGGAGTTCTAAATTGCCTCTATGATCCCAGAAGCATAACCCTTAAATTGATACACTTGAAAAAATTGACACAGACAATATCCCTGTTGTAAGCTAGAGATATAACTGACAACAAGGGTATTGTAGGAGATGTCATCACATTGGTTAAAAGAATGGGGGCAAGGTAAACCGCCGTCAAAATGGGTGATAGAAATCATTGATGACACCCTGTCTCGGTTAGAAGGGATGACGAAAGAGGATGAGACTGCGATCGCCTCACTCAATAAGGAAATAACAGAAAAGTTTTTAAAAAAAGTAAAACCGACTAGCGTTAAGAATTACTACACCTACCTACACAAAGCGGTAAGAATTCACTTCAAAGGCAAACTAACTCCTTTTAACAGCATAAAGCACCCTACGAAGGGAATCTCTGAACATTTTGCTTGTACCTTGATAGATACCCCTAATGATATTAAGGCCATGAACTTAGGGCTACAACGAGAAGCATTAGATTGGAAACAGCATAATGTAGTAACTCTAGAAGAACCAGACTTGATTGTTAACAGGGGAAGAGAGTTATTAGAAAGTGCGATCGCTCAATACGAAAAAGAAGGATTTGCTAGTTATGCCGATATAGGGGCATCCTTAGCGTTATTAGTGGGGCTAAGACCAGGGGAAATCCTTAGAGATGCAGTTCTAACAGACTCATCCCCGTATACCGTCATTTTAAGCCAGGGACAAGCAAAGACTAGAGGCAAAAAGAGAGCTTATGAGATGCCCACCTTGATAGAAGCGGATACGGTACTAAAAGGGTATAATATTCTAAGAAATACCTTTAAAGCAGACAAATTAAACGATTTAGAGCTAGAAGTCTATAAAAACAATCTGAGATTGCAAGTAGAAGCGAATTTTAGCGGATTTGTCCCCACGTTGTCCCGTTTAAACGAAGAAACCACCGTTAATCCTCAAAGATTAAGAGCCGTTTATGATGCCATCGCCGTATTTTATTATTGTCCTCCTCAAGTCAAAGATTTCGTGTATATCAAAGCCATCAATGGTCATGAACCTACACCAGGGAAAGCAGATGCAGCCATGCACTACCTAGATTATCAAATCGGAGACGGTGCGATCTTCTCTGCAAGAGGTCAAAGACAAGGCATAAAACTAGGACAACCAGGAGTTAAAATTATTGACGGGATTGCTAATAAGTTAGAAAAAATAGATTATCAGTCAAACCTTACCACTCAAACCTCACGAGTTAAAGAAGAAAATACCAATGAGAATAATTCTCCAGCATTAATGAGGTTTCTCAAAAAAGAAGATCAAGGAACGACCCCTGAAGCGGCACCATTAGACATCACCCCGGAAGTATTAGGATTGTCCCCAGAATGGCTGAAGCGGTTAGAAGGTGTAATGATACCAATTTCCTAAACTTAGGCTACACTTATAGAAATAATTGATTTCAGGCG
>NZ_JARVCN010000171.1:0-7095 GCF_038442745.1 Crocosphaera sp. Alani8 | reverse complement strand
ATCTTTGTCCCCTAACTTTCGGCGAGTCCCCCCAGACTTTTTGAGAAGCTTCCTACTAGATTTTTATTTTTATCTAAAACTTGAATATCTCCAGCAGTTTTTGAGGTTCTATCAGATGCAGTATGACTACTTAATGGGGTTAGTTGACAAGATTTATATCTTTCCACTTTTTCTATTAATTGTTGATAAATTGCATGAAATGATAAAACCGGCAATTTTGATGCACCATGAGTTTTATAATTAAAGTTAAAATGGTAGTCTAAACAAGCCACAATTGTTGTAATATCAAATTTTTCAGGATTACTCAATTTAACTATTTTGATTTTATTAGCTTTTGTTATTTTTCTTACTTCAGATAAAAGTAAGATTAAAATATGTTCTGCTTGTTGGGAGTTATTTTCTACAAAGTTAATTAAATTAAGAAAAGCTTTTTTAACTTTTTTATTACTAATACGACCTTTATAATCTAATGTATAAGGATAAGGCTGTTCTAGAGAACGGGTTAACCATCCACTTTCAGCCATTGCAGGAAGTCCTAATTCTTTGAGAGTAGGGGTAATATATTGAGTATCAATTGTTCTCGCTGAAAAGCCATTAGGTAACTCTTTTCGATGATATCTAATATCTTGTTTTGGTTCAATAATTTTGTGTGTTAATAAGGTGATTAAAACAGTGTAAACTGCTTTCTGTTTAGGTGAATATTCAGCAATTATGTTAATATGGTCTAGATACTCAGATGGAATCAATTTTTTTATGTTACCGTTATTTTTTGATAACTCATATACTTCTAATAGTTTTTCCCGATGATTCATGATAGTTAATCCTGTTATTTCTAGTTGCAAGGTTAATCTTTGTGTATTGAAATCAAAGAAGCTCTTATGGTTAGCAAGATTTTCTACATATTGGTATTTATAGATTTGTTCTTTTAATTGAATTGCTAACTCTCTAAATAAAGGAATACAAATTTGATGATGAATTAAATGTTTAACATTTTCTAAAATAATAGCAGAGGGTTTCTGACTTTCTATGATTTCACAAATATAAAAAAACAAGGTACCTCTAGTGTCTTTAAAACCTTCTTTTTTACCAGAAATACTAAAGGGTTGACAGGGAAAGCCTGCGGTTAAAATATCAAAACTTGGTAGATTATCAGGGATGACTTTAGTAATATCTTGCTGAGGGTATTCGCCAAAATTATTATAATAAATTTTTCGACAAGCTTCATTAATTTCACTAGAATAGACGCATTGATATCCCACTGGTTCAAAAGCTAATCTAAAACCACCAATACCAGCAAAGAGATCAATAAATTTCAAAGGTTGAGTTATTTTTGTCATACAAGTTGATTATAGCCAATTTTTATGATTTTCTATAACTAAGTATTAATTATTTTAACCTTGTTTACTTTTATTTCTTCTTAAATCTCTTTCAAACTCAGCTAATGGTGAATTTTTGAATTATTTCTTGGGACACCATGATAATTATTGGTTTAGTTTTAGTTTACGGTTAATTGTACTCATAGAATAAAAGGTGCGCTAAGATAATATTAACGCACCTTAAACTTTACTAAAATTCACCAACTAAAGCATCATTACATCGTTCACAAATAGTAGGATCATCTTTAAATTCCCCCACTTTTGTAGAATAGTTCCAACAGCGATCGCATTTTTCTCCTTCTGCTTTAATAACCCCCACAGAAACTAAGTCTGACTCGCTTTGATAGTCTGCTTTTTTAATTGCATCTAAACTATCAACTAATTCTACTTGAGATGTCAAAACAAAATAGCGTAACTCATCCACTTTATTTTCTATTGAATGATTAGCAGAATTGAATTTTTCGAGTTGTTGTTTTAACTCTTGATCCGGTAGATAAAGTAACACTTTTGCGTCCAAAGATGAGCCGATCGCTTTCTCTTGTCTAGCCAACTCTAAAGCATTATTTACTTCGTCTCTGATGCCCCTGATTTTAGTCCAGGAAGCCTTCAATTCTGAGTTTTCCCACTGTTTTGATGTTTTCACCCATCCTGCCTGAAAAACCGATTTATAAGAGGTTTCGTAGGGTAGGGATTGCCAAATATCTTCGGCCATGTGGCATAATACAGGGGCGATGGCTTTAGCCAAGTTTTCGATCACCACTGCTAGTACAGTTTGGCAACTACGACGACGGATGGACTCAGGATTAGAAATATAGAGTCTATCTTTGGCAATATCCAGATAGAAGTTAGATAAATCTACCACACAGAAATTTTGAATTGTTTGAAAGAAACGGAAGAATTGATAAGTTTCAAACGCATCGGTAACTTCTGAAAAAACTTCTGTAATACAATGCAACATATAGCGATCTAATTCTGGTAATTCTTCATAGCTAACTGTATGTTGCTTGGGATCAAAATCGTGTAAGTTACCCAATAAAAACCTAGCTGTGTTACGAATCTTGCGATAAATATCAGATAACTGTTTAAGAATATTTTTCCCAACACGAATATCTGAAGAATAATCCACAGATGATACCCATAACCTTAAAACATCTGCTCCATAAGGTGGCTCCTGTTTTTGATTTTTGCCCCCATTAATAATCACATTAGGATCAACAATATTTCCTAATGATTTACTCATCTTATATCCTTTTTCATCTAAGACGAAACCATGAGTTAATACTGTCTTATAAGGTGCAACACCATTAACCGCTACACTAGTCAATAAACTCGACTGAAACCAACCCCGATGTTGATCACTTCCCTCTAAATAAATATCAACAGGATACTTTAATTCTGTTCTTTCTTTAGCTACTGAAGCCCAAGAAGATCCAGAATCAAACCACACATCCATAGTATCAGTTCCTTTGCGATATTTGTGAGCAAATGCTTTATATTGCTCAGGTAATAACTCCTCTATAGACATCTCCCACCAAGCATCTGAACCTTTTTCTGCAAAAATTGTTTGAATATGTTTGATAGTTTCTTCTGTTAGTAAAGGTTCGTTATTCTCTTCATTATAAAAAACGGGAATAGGTAAACCCCAATTTCGTTGACGAGAGATGCACCAATCTGAGCGATCGCTAACCATAGGAGTGATTCTATTTTCTCCTTGTGCCGGAATCCAATTAACTGTTTTAATGGCCTCTAAAGCAGACTTGCGGAAACCTTTTACAGAGGCAAACCATTGTTCTGTTGCTCGAAAAATAGTAGGTTTTTTTGTTCGCCAATCGTAAGGATATTTATGTTGATAGGCTTCTTCTTTCAATAAAGATCCTGTATCTTGCAACTTATTAATAATAACTTCGTTTGCATCTTTAAGAACATTCAAACCTGCAAATTGTCCAGCTTCTTCTGTAAAATTACCTCTTGCATCTACAGGAGACAAAACCCTTAAACCATACCGTTGTCCCACCATATAATCTTCTTGTCCATGTCCTGGTGCAGTATGAACTAAACCAGTTCCAGATTCTGTAGTAACATAATCACCACCGATGAGAATTTCACTTTCCCTATCGTACAGAGGATGACGATAAATAGTATGTTCTAAAGCTTTTCCTGGGACAGTTGCTTTTACAGTTAACTCATTTTCAAAAGTAGTAGATAATCTTTCAACTAAATCAGCAGCTACAATCAAGTATTTATATTTACAAACATCAGAACTTTGTTCCACTACAGCATAATTTAGATCAGGATTAAGGGCAACTGCTAAGTTTCCTGGAAGCGTCCAGGGGGTAGTTGTCCAGATAGCAACCCCTAAATTATTTAAAAATGGTTGTAAAATTTCTTCTGCATCTTTTGATGATTTAATGATAGGAAAAGCTGCAAAAATACTCCTAGAAGTATGACCTTCAGGATATTCTAATTCTGCCTCAGCTAAAGCGGTTTGAGAACTAGGACTCCAATGAACCGGTTTTAGTCCTCGATAAATGTACCCTTTTAACGCCATTTCTCCAAATACACCGATTTGAGCTGCTTCGTATTCAGGAGTTAGGGTTAAATAGGGGTGTTCCCAGTCTCCCCACACTCCAAACCTTTTGAAACCTTTTGCCTGTTCCTGTTGGGTTTTAAGGGCAAAATCACGGGCTTTGTGGCGTAATTTGAGGGGGGTTAAACCTTCCCTCTCCTTTGATTTCATACTTTGCAATACTTTGAGTTCGATGGGGAGTCCATGACAGTCCCAACCAGGAACATAGCGAACTTTGCGACCTCGCAGTAGTTTATATTTGTTGATGATATCTTTGAGGGTTTTGTTTAACGCGTGGCCCATGTGTAGGGAACCATTAGCGTAGGGTGGACCATCGTGTAATACAAAAACCTCTTCGGGGTTTTCTTGGGATAATTTCTCATAAATTTGATTATCTGCCCAAAATTTCTGTAATTCGGGTTCACGCTTCACAGCATTGGCCCGCATACTAAAATCAGTCTTAGGCAAGTTTACCGTATCTTTGTAGCTTTTAGGTTCTGTCACAGTAGTAATTAGAAATATCGTCTATTGTTTACTACTATTTTAAAGGAGTTGGGAATTAGAAGAGCCTACCGGTAAGATAATATGAGAATACTTATTTATTCCCCGTTTAGATTTCTAGTAAATCCCATGTGTCTTTGACATCTTGCATAAATTTCTCCTACTAACCTATTATCAACAGATTCCATCAGGTCTTTATTAACCCATTGGATGGGCAATAAATCTCCACTATCTAGCAATTTACCCATTTCCTGATTGTAAATAGCCGTAGCTTGAGGGTCATAATATAATCCTGGTTTAATCTCTGTGGTTGTGGGTTGTTCTCGTTCTGGAAGTTGGCAAATTCTTTGAGCAATATGATTAATTTGGGAATAAGTGGGTACTGCCTCAGCAGGGAAAGACAAGACTGTTAAGAGTGTTAATGAAATAGATAGACGAAGACTCATTTTATTTTACTTCTTATTTGTTTAGGGTTTCAGGAATTGCGAATTGATAGTTATTAGCAATTTCGTAAGTTCTCACAGGACAATTATCAAAAGCTTTTTGAACAACTAAACCGTATAAATAAGTTATTTTCTCTTCATTTTTAGCTTCTTCAACACTAAGGGTTTGATTATATAACCATTTTCCCATTGAACGCATAAAAAGACTTTCAAGACTCTCTGAGGAATTTCTCGGTGTGTTACAAATTCTTTGAGCCGCTTCACTAATTTGATAATCTGTAGGGAATGCTTGGCTAGGTGAGGGCAATAATAATAAAATTGCCGAAACACCCAAAAGATATTTACATAACATGATCAATAAAATAATTAAATAATATTTATCTAGCATATTAAGACAATAATTAATTTTTTAGATCGGTATAGTTACTATTTTTTCTTAGTTAATACTATATTCAAGTAAGTAGAAACGCTATAGCATTTTTGATACTTGCGAGGAATAAAGGTTATGCTTTTGATTCATAAGGTAGAAGACAGTCGGCAAGATTTAGATTGATCCGATAAGCCCGAAAAAGACTGTATTATATTTTTTTATTAATTATTCTTACTTAATGATTATTACTTAGCATATACTCACATCTTGCACCTTCGATAAAACCGGCTAGTTTGTAAGCGTTCAGCTATCAGCTATCAGCCATCAGTTGAAACATATCAATCTCTATCTTATGCTGTGAGTGAGATTAAACATAAGCTTAACGCTTTCAGCTAAGAGATGAAAGCCGAACGCTGTGCGATAGCGCCGGAACGGAGTGAGGAACTGCTGACTGCTGACTGCTGACTGCTGACTAATTTAAGTTGTTATGTACTGATGCAAGATGTCAGTATATCCCAAAACAAATTAAAATTCTACTGTGGGTAAACTATCGATTAAAGTAACGGAACGAAAAGAACGCCCTAAATGATATTGAGCGTAATTCCTTAATAGATGTTCCACTTTTAACCAAGGAACAGTAAAATCACTATCAAGAATAGCGGTAGGAAAAAGTTTGCCTGGACGGGGTAAAGAGGATTGATTTAGATGTTGCAACAGGCTCAATTCTGTTGCTTTTAGCCTCTGATTAATTATTGGTAAAACAATCGGTTTCGGGTTATTTTTTTCTCTATTTCTAATCTTCAAGTTAATCAATCCCCCGGCATCAAAACTAAAACCAACACACCAACTAGGGTCATAAAAATTAGGGTTTAACTCTTCTTGCGTCACACAACAACGATGAACTTGAGGACCAATACCTGCGATCGCTAATAAATGAAAAACAGCTTGGGCTAAATATCCATATAAACTCTCACCCAGAGACATCCTTTCTAACCGTCGTAAATGCTCGTTTAAGAGTTCGTAAAGATCAACAGAAGGCTGTTCATCTAAACCCATACTTAACACTAATTCTGCTAAATATTGAGCCGCCGCCAACTTGCCTAAATCTTTACTTAATCCCGGATAAGATTCTAGGGTATTGGCCTGGATTATTTTATCGAGCGATCGCCCTTTAGCAATCAATAATTCATTGATAACGAATAACTCGCACCTTCCCCTCAATCTTGATTTTTGTTTTCTTGCCCCTGGTACAATAGCTCGAACTAAGCCGTACTCAGGGGATAGAAGGGTAACTAAGCGATCGGCTTCTTGAAAAGGTATTCCTTTTAAGATAATGCCTGTGGTTTGATAAGTCCGAGTCATTTTTTCAGTTATCAATTATCCCTTGAGCAGTTTTTCACAGCAATTTTCAATTGAGTGGAGCAAACTAAAATTTAACTCCTGCCTTCTGCCTCAAAGCTAGAAAGATAAAAACTGCTATCAGGTCTTTGTTTTGGTGCTTTTAAGGGTATGGGAACCCTAAATTTACTTTCTAGACAGGAGATAAGCCTAACATGGCTTTCAAGGTAAAATAAAGCAATGAAAAGATCCCAATGCCAATACCTCCAACAGCGATCGCACTGATGGGATTTTTAAATAAGGGTTTAATCCACTCAAAAAAGACTAAAAATATACCCAACGTGAAACTAATCAGATAACGAGGGTAGCGCGCTACGTTTTCAAAAAACTCTCCCATTAATTAACCTCCGTGATTAATAATTTGTTTTATCCTACTTTAGACAACTTGTGACATCCTCCCACGCTAACTGCTAAGAGCAGTATAGCGTGGGCTTCCCAACT
>NZ_JARVCN010000170.1:0-7103 GCF_038442745.1 Crocosphaera sp. Alani8 | reverse complement strand
AAGAGTTTTAGCCATCGTTCCTCATATCAACTTTTCTTGGTGCAAGATGTGAGTCTTATCTCTTAAATAGGAGAATAAAAGAGTCACTCTAAATGTTTCAGAAGTCAGGACACTATCGTTGTGTTACTATTTTTTCGATTAGGTCATGTTGTCATATCTAAGTTAAAAGCTTTAAAATTTATTAGATAATGAAAGTTTTACTTCATATTGGTACTGAAAAAACAGGAACAACAACTATCCAGCAATTTTTGTCTCAAAATCGCCAAAATTTATTAGCGGATGGTTATCTTTATCCTTCTTCTCCGGGAGAAATTAATCATACTAAGCTAGCTATATTTTCCTTAAAAAACACCAATATTCAGAATATTCATTGGCAGTTAGGGTTAACAACTCCTGAGCAAGTTTCCAATTTCCAATCCCAGTTTAAGCAAGATTTAGCACATGAGTTAAGTTTAAACCATGATAAAACAGTCATTTTATCCAATGAACACTGCTCATCTCGATTGACAAGGATTGAAGATATTGAACAACTAAAAATGCTTCTTAAAGAACACTTTAATGAGATTGAAATTATTATTTATCTACGTAGGCAAGATAAATTTTTAGTTAGTTCTTATTCCACAGCCATCCGTAGCGGTCGTACTAAATCCTTTAGTTTCCCTAATCAAAAAACTCTTAAAAATCGTTATGATTATTGGAATATTCTCCAAAAATGGGAATCAGTTTTTGGAAAAAATACAATTATAGTCAAAGTTTTTGAAAGGAATCAAATGATAGAAAACGATCTGTTAAAAGATTTTTTAAAGACTTGCAAAATAAACTTAGATAATAAGTATAAATTAACTAAGAGTTATAACGAATCTTTAGACATTTACTCTTTGGAGTATATCAGAATTATTAATAACTATTTTTCTTGGGTTGATCCTAGTAGAAATATTGATAGTAAAAGAAGGAAAATTGTGCAATTAATTTCAGATTATTCAATAAAATATTACAATAATAATGATTCATTAATATCTCAAAAATTCGCCGAAGACTTTATGTCCAACTTTGAACAGTCTAATCAACAGATAGCTGCCTATTTCCTTAATCGTTCAGATCGAAGATTATTTTATGAAGAGCTTAGCTATTCAGACAAAAAAGAAGTATCGAAAATTAAAATGTTTAAGCAATTTTGGAGACTAACTACTTTGCTATTGCAAAAAAGATTCTTAAAAGTGTGATCCTGTTTTGAACAATACCGAAGTTGAACAGATAGTTAGAGTCTCTAAACCCCCAAGTACAAAGCACTGGACTCATCCGGTCGCGCATGAAGGTAACGCTCCGTCATCGCAATATGGGAATGCCCCAAAGACTCCTTAACTAATTGGAGAGGTGCACCCCGCTCTAAACTATGGGAAGCATGACTATGACGTAGCCAATGAGGAGACACCTTCGCCTCTAAACCTGCCCTCTCAGCCGCTTTCCTCACAATTCGATTCACTTGTGAAGGATCAAGATGCCCTCCCTGTTTGCGACTCTTAAACAATGGAGCATTTAAACCCGCACCCCCTCGAAGCTGGCGTAACAGCTCCCACATCTCAGCACTAAAAACCACCACACGGGTCTTACCCCCCTTCCCTAATAGACTCACCTGAGCGCGACCTTCACTGAGTTCTTGAACATCCCGCCACTTCAAAACACAAACCTCAGACACCCTCGCCCCAGTCGCATACAAGAAACGAATCAAAACCAGATCGCGCAAATTCTTAGTCAGCTCAATCATCGCCCTAACCTGACTTTGACTCAGAATCCGTTCAGCCAGCTTCTCCTTTCCTTTGGGCAACTTAACCAGAGACCCCACATTCACTCGCAGCACTCCCACTCGATGGCCGAAGGTCAGCAAACTCTTAACCGCCGCTAACTTGCGGGAGATCGTGGAAACTTTGTACCCCCTTGCTCCCAAAGCATTAGAGAACGCCTGTAAGTCATTGAGAGTCACTTCAGACAACGGTAAATCACCAATCACCATCAAAAACTGCCTCACATCCCGTTGATAACCCCGACGGCTGTTGGGACTCTTATCATGGAGCCAGAGCGTAATCAGATCAGCATTAGCCGTCGCTTTAGCCATTGGATAACCCGCTTGGGAAACTCCCCCATCAGACATTAACACCTTCACTCAACACAGTTTAACCCCCCCAGAATACCAGAAAAGATAGTGTTATCTGGTATTTGTTTAGAGTCGGCGATCGCCAGAGGCGCACCTTTGGTGAACACACTTTTGGGGCAACTGGGAAAAGAAAATCTCTAAATCTGCTAATCTCAAAATCTTCTCATTTCGCTATCCCGTTCTCTTTGTTACTCAAAATAGCCAGTCTTCACTTTCCTAATACTTTCCTACATGAAGCTCTTGTGCGATCAGTTTCACCTTTTTTCTCTATCCCTAGCTCTCGCCTTCTTACCCCCTCAGCTACGCAATCGATCGCTTACCTCCCTTCGGTCGGAAATACATAACTCGATTAAGTGTTGCGCCCTATTGTCCCTATCTGGACGATGCAACACTCTATCTCGCCAGGGGAAACCCCTTGGAACCCACTTTCTTAGCTTCGCCATATTTTCTGGTTTAGCTGTCGCTCTATCTTAGTTAGCGTCCCGCTATCATCTGTTTGCTAGCTTCGCCTATTCCTCTTTTTAGCTATCGCCTGATTTGAGTTTTGCGCTCTTTCGGGATCTCAATCTCCTCAACTCTTGGAAGACGATCATCTCAACTTCTTTTAGAAAGGCAGTCAGTGATTAATGAGGGTAACACTTTTAACAAGGGAAGATGAGAAAGAGAATGGATTGACCCTCAGAGGCTCTTAGAAGCTCCAGGAAAGCTTTTTAAAGGCGGGATAAGATAAAAACCCTCGAAGGTGACTTGGACAAGACTTAAAGGCGATTCTTCGCGTCGCTGTTCAAATGACCAGGTTCAAGAACGGGGTTCCTGAAGGGGTGGATGCCCCTTAGCACGATCAGCGTTGACGGAAGGAGGTCTCTTACTGGGGAAAGCGAGTGAAACGAGATGACCAGTAAGAGGCTGACTGAAGGCAACGCGTAATCGTGATTACCTATCTGTGCAAAGGCGCAAAGGATTTTGGCTTGGGATTGTGCAATTGTACAATCCTACAAAGTTTTGCAAATTTGCGTGCAAAGGTGAAAAAGTGAAGCCCCTAATGGGCAGATGGGAAAGGATATTCTCATGTTGCTTTTGTTGGGCAACTGGGAAAGGAAATTTTCTATAGCATCCTGCTATGCCTTTCTAATGACTTTTTTGATGTGCTTGTTTTGGCTCGTAAGAGCGCAGTTATACATCAAAAATTTGATGTGGCTAGAACCCTTTCTGGAGAAAGGTTGTAGAGATTGGGAAACTCGGCACAGGTGGCTGCACATTTTAGGCGAGTTGAAGGGGAGTTCAACTACGAGGCAGTATGGGAAAAAGAATCAGTAAGTTTAACAAGTTATAGTTTATCATGGGGTGTAGAGGAACGCCCATTTTGATGATGACTAAGAAACGAACTCAGAGTAAAGAACAAGAGTTACTCACTAAGTTAGAAGCTTTAGAAGATCGAACCAATCCAGAGAACACAGATACAGCAAAAGGGTTTGTGTACCGCCACTTTGATGCGATTACGCAAGCTAAAGCGAAAGGATATAAATGGAGTGAGATAGCCGAACTCTTCATCGAAGGAGGCTACAAGCTCAAAGGCTCTACTCTCTCTTTCTACTACCGAAGCGTTAAAAAAGAACGCGGAGCAGCCGAGCAAAAAGCCCAAGCTGGAAGTAAGCGTCAAGCCGAACTGGCTAAGAAGAAAGAAGAACAACGAAAGCCAGAAGCTAGAACGAAAGGCTTAGGCTAAATCAGCTCAAGAATGAGTCTTTAACGCAATCTCGTCTAACACCAATTCCAATCTCATCAAGTGCTTGTTCTCATCAGTCATGCTCTATTCCTTTCCCAGTTGCCCAAACAAAGACGAGAAAGAAGGTGATTAACGGCTCACCCTCTAAAAAGCCAACTAAACCATCAATAACAACATTCACTAAAAACACTCCAAGAAACCTCTGACACACAAGTTACACCTATAGCCTGGATACACTATGGGCTACTGGTTCGTATCAAGGACGAACCAACATCCTTTTAGCTCATTACCTATGTAGAAATAGGGAGCTAATTCACTATGCTATGCTGAAAAACGTGCAGATCATTACATAGAATTTTGCTGAGTCCAAACAGAAAAGGTGAAACAGTATATATAGAGTAGAGACTAAAGCCCCCGTGTTACTGGAGTATCCTTAGCAAAATGGTATCGATTGGTAGTTAGCCTACAGCAGAGAAAGCGAGTTGAGTTCTGTATCTCACTCACCTTTCTTACCGCTTATTTCTTCGTGAAGTTAATGTGCCTTCAGGTCGTCATCTGGCTCATAGTCGGTAGTCAGCCGTAGCCACGCATCGTCAGACTGGCAGCCTATGATACGCTCTCTAGAAGTAGAGAATCTTATAACCGTCAGCTTTCAATCTGAGGTGTACAGTGTACTGGTAGTAAGCCAAGCACACGCGCTGTACCTAGATCAGCGCAGTACCCTAAGACTGTGCCAATTTAGGGTTAGTTGTCTGTTTAAGTGTCGCTCCTGTTGCATAGTCCATCGTAATGAACACCAGAGTTACCTAGTGCCACTTTCCTTAACATTAGAGGGTTAAGATTTCAGGGGATAGACGTTGGCAAACTCCCCTTACCGAATACGATTTTCATCAAAGCGATTTGCCCTTTACTCGGAAGTCATTCCTTCCCCAGCTTCGACACTATTACCGCCAAGCGCATTACACGCCGATAGGGTTGAGCTATTCGTCATACTTCCCTTTTCAGAAAGCACCGTGCTACGAAACACGAACATCCATGTCACCACAGATGGACTCCCCCTTAGCGGACTCACTTAAACGGCTGCACAGCAACCGAGTCATAGAGTGCGGATTTTCACCACTTCAACTAACCCATCATTGTCGCCAAACGCGAGTATCTGAGGACTTACCGAGTCGAATCACAAGATTACTCCTCGATGTAAGTTAAAGATTAAATTACATGAACGAGGTATTACTTTGTGAAGCCCTCGTTACCACTGGACGGGCTACTCTCGCAGCATCCAGCGCGGACACCAAGAACACGTACAGGAGGTATTCATAACTGTTTAGGTTATGCACTGTACTAGCTTTCAGGCGTTAACTAGACGCCATCCCCACCGTTCTTGAACCACGAAGAAGAATCAGTACCATGTACTATCATTTGGTCATGATAGGATACATAAGAAATGAAAGTCTATACTAACGTCAATAGTGCTGTATCAGCTCTCAGAAAAGATGTCATATCAAGGGGTTATAATTTCGTTCTCATAACGAGAGTGCCTCCCCACAAGTGCATTGAGACAGTTAAAGGGAAGCTCATTGAAGCTTATGGAGAAGATGAAGCACACAAAAGGTACAAGAGAAAGCAGAAAGGGTTAGCCGTCTTTAGGGTGGTAGTTCTCCAACCCAAAAGGCTTATTTTAGTGGCAGCTACCCCAGGAAAACACTCAAAGTTTTTTCTTAACAGAAACGTTGTTAATCTACGCAAACGTTGGGCAGAGTATGACATATATGAGTTGCGAAAAGATCCGACAAAGCAAGATTTGGTAAAAGTCAGGGTAAGAGCCGATGTTTTTACCGAGTGCTATAACCGACTAAAACTGCAAATTTTAACTAAGAAAAAAAACGAGTTAGAAACCGAGTTAAAATCGCTACCTTGGATTAAGTCACGAGACACTCAACTACAACGAGTAAGACTCATCAAAATGCTCAACAGACAGCGTAAAATCCACTCCAAGCCACTCATCCGACCAGAAAACGCAATGCCATAATCTTCTTTCCCATACTGCCTCATGACCTACCGTTACCTTAGCCTTGGCCGATGTACTTAATGAGGAAAACTCTATATACTCGTACTACTTCGCCAGACGGTGGTAAATTGGTGGCGAGGTAATGCGAGGATTAGTTAAGTGGATGAAATCTCAAAACAAGATGCTGCTCAGTACCTGGGTATTAGCCTCCGTGCCTTAGAACGCTACACTCAACAAGGACGCATCGGGGTTAAATACATCAAGGGCAAGCGTGGAAGACAAGCTCGTTACCAGATGAGCTAAAACGTCAGTTAGAAGAACCCATCCACAGACCAGCCCTAGCTAATGATGACAATGTCTACTCTTTGGCTCCTATTTCTCAGTCTCAGCCATTGGTCAGTATGGATGACCCGTCATCCTTGATTGATTCTCTTATCGCCCTGACCGATGCCATCAAATCCAATCCAGTTTTCCCCATTGAGAAGAAACTTCTACTCACCCTTAGTGATGCTCAGACCTTAACAGGTTTAGGAAAGGCTACCCTCAAGCGAGCCATCAAAGAAGGACAACTCAAAGCCATAAGGCTCGGCGGTTCCTGGCGAATTAAGCCGGCTGACTTAGAAGGTTACATCAACGGTCTGTGAATACCTCGCACATGGTCGCCTCTGTTGTCCAAAAGTGTGGCGACTATAGACGACCAATTATTTCCCGAACCTACTCGCCAGCATTTCGCCAACAACTGGCGAAGTATGGCGGTATTGCACCAGTCGGGCATTACAGGTACTCTTCAACCATGACATCGGTGTCAGTTGACACCACTTAAAAACGTCCTCCAAAGGTGCTGCTAACACCCATGGAAGACTGACCAACAACCCAACCTGTAACGGAGGCTGGAACGATGGCTAGTACCATATCTACGCTCTCAAACGAGCAAAATCAAGACCTAAATCATCAAAGATATCAACCATTTATCCCACTACTAAAGGGCGTGACAGTTATTGTCTTGCTGCTCAATAGTGCGTTCAATGTTGCCTATGGTTTCTCTCAGGGAATCGGGTGGGGACAGTGGATGATCGGCATGAGTTACGGCATGGGGGATCTGGTGCTGGTGTGCTTGATGTTGTTTCCCACCCGCTCAAAAGTCACCAAGGCATTGGGAACATTCTCATACCAAATCCGCTCTTTTTAACCCCCTTATAAAACCCTTTACTAATAGA
>NZ_JARVCN010000169.1:0-7119 GCF_038442745.1 Crocosphaera sp. Alani8 | reverse complement strand
TCGCATTAAATAGTTTCCTCCCAGTGTACCTCATGAGTATGGGAAATGCTATAATTATTTCAAAAGTATATTGTTGGTATTTTTATGGTACAATAGTATTTATAAAATTAATTTGAGTTGTCTAGCTTGATTTAGCTTGCAATATGGACAATCTACTCAGACTCGGAGTCTAAGGTGATGAATAGGCGTATTAGAAGTCAATGGGAAAGATGGTATCCTCTCTTATTCGGAGTGGTTGCACTTGTTTTTTATGTCTCACTTGAAAGAAATTTTAGCTATTCATTACCAGAATCATTAGATAATGTGTTTTCTACTTCTACAACTCTTAGTGGTATTGTTATTGGTTTTTTAATCACTGCTAAATCTATTTTGTTCTCTATCGATGACAAATACATTATTAAAAAGTTGAAAGAAAC
This sequence comes from Crocosphaera sp. Alani8, assembly GCF_038442745.1. Taxonomy (NCBI): domain Bacteria; kingdom Bacillati; phylum Cyanobacteriota; class Cyanophyceae; order Chroococcales; family Aphanothecaceae; genus Crocosphaera; species Crocosphaera sp. Alani8. Next base: position 6,703 of record NZ_JARVCN010000169.1, on the reverse strand, counting down.
AAATACTTATAATAAATTGATAAACTATTTTATGTCTGCAATTCAATATGCCTTTATTTTAGCATTTATTAGTCTTTTAGGATTATTTCTAGATTTTAAGAGTCCCAGTCTTTTTCATAAAATTACATTTGCTATTTGGATATTTTCGTTAGTAACAGCTAGTAGTAGCTGCTACCGAGTTATTGATGTTTTTTCTGGTATTCTTAAATCATAAAAGACTAATTTATTGAGATGTTTCAGACATCTTTAATATTTCTTTACTTTTTTTCTCCCATGCTTGTTTTAAGATTTCTTTTCTTTCATCATAACCAAGAGTACGATCTTTAAAATCATGTTTTATCTTCGCTGACATTCTATCCTCTAGTAAGTTAATTTTTAATAATTCATTATCATCAGTATGACCAGAAATTCTTAGTTTTTTAACTGGTGTATTATTTCCCCCTAATCTTAACATATTTCTTAAAAAATTTTTGCTTTTTTGTGGTTCGAGTGATTGATGTTTTGCTCTTCCAACAGATAACTTTAACTCTAAGCTAGGTGCTTGAAAATATTGACGCATTTCGTTAATGTCTTTTACGGCAAGATCATCAGGAGCAAAAATTTCTAAGTTATCTAATTTTGCTACTTTAACTTCAATATTACGGACATCCTTCATATTTTCGAGTTTTCTCAAAATTTCCGGTGAAAGTATTGGATCTACAAAAATAGTGTTATCAATTTTATTGATTTCCATTAAGTATTTAGCTAGATTGTTAGGGGATATACCACCCTGACGATTTTGTAATAGTAGTACCTTAGTTGGAATATGATACAAGAAAGCTGATTGCATTACTAAACCTTCGTTATCATTTAAGTAAATATTTTCAATATTTCCTGTAAGATCACCTTTGGGAGGAATTTCATTCATTCCTAAGCGAATCATATCACCTTCCACAAACTCCCTATCTATAGAAGCATCATATAACCATAGAGGTGCTGCTCTAATTTGCATCATTCTTTGTTCTCTTGGCTTATCTAATACTTGTTCAATTAATGACTCAAAAGATAAAGTTCCTGTTTCACTGATTTCCACACGATAAAAATGGACTGTAATCGTTTTTTGACTCATACCTTAAGCACTATTCTCTCAGATGATTAACTGTATTATAAACGAAACTTTTTGTTTATAAGTCTAAGTTTGACGCTGAATGTAGTGTAATTGTTAAAAAGATTGTAAAAATAATCGCTTCCTAACCTCCCCTTTCAAATACAAAAAACTGCTCACTGATAACTAATAACCGATAACTGAATCAGATCAGGGATAATTAATTATGAAAATAGCAGTGGAGTAAACATTCGTGGAGTCCCAATATAACGCAGCAGCGATCGAACAAAAATGGCAACAACAGTGGGTTAAACAAGGGTTAGACAAGACCCCAGAAAACAGCGATAAACCCAAATTTTACGCTTTATCCATGTTTCCCTACCCGTCAGGAAACCTACACATGGGCCATGTTCGCAACTATGTTATTACAGATGTGATCGCCCGTCTCAAACGATTGCAAGGATACCGAGTCTTACATCCGATGGGGTGGGATGCGTTCGGACTTCCGGCGGAAAATGCAGCCATCGATCGCAATATTCCCCCCGCAGACTGGACTAAGCAAAATATTGCCCAAATGAGGCAACAGTTGCAAACTTTGGGACTGTCTATCGACTGGGATCGAGAAGTGGCAACCTGTTTCCCCGACTATTACAAATGGACGCAATGGTTATTCTTGCAATTTTATCAAGCAGGGTTAGCTTATCAGAAGGAAGCAGCAGTTAACTGGGACCCGGTAGACCAAACTGTGTTAGCGAATGAACAGGTTGACAGTGAAGGATATTCCTGGCGATCGGGTGCTAAAGTAGAACGGAAACTGTTGCGTCAGTGGTTCTTCAAAATTACCGACTATGCAGAACAATTATTAACCGACTTGGATAAACTCTCAGGATGGCCCGATCGCGTAAAATTAATGCAGGAAAACTGGATCGGCAAGTCTGTGGGTGCATACTTAGAGTTCCCTGTCAAGGATAGCGACGAAAAAATAGCTGTCTTTACCACCCGTCCCGATACCGTTTACGGGGTGACTTATGTAGTGTTGGCCCCGGAACACCCTTTAACCCCAAAAGTGACCACAGAGGGGCAAAAAGCCGCCGTAGAAGGGTTTATTGAAGAGGTATCTAATGAAAGCGAAATTGAACGCACAGCAGAAGATAAACCCAAACGGGGTATATTGACGGGAGGGACTGCTATTAACCCCTTCAACGGTGAAGAAATCCCTATCTTGATTGCAGATTATGTATTGTATGAATATGGTACCGGTGCGGTGATGGGTGTACCTGCACACGATACCCGTGACTTTAAGTTTGCAACAGAGAAACAGTTACCGATAAAAGTGGTTATTGTTCCTGAAAATTCCGAGGATAATAACCCCACGTTGACCGAAGCGTACACCGAACCTGGAATTATGGTTAATTCCAGTGATTTTGATGGAATGCAGTCCACTGAAGGCAAAACCGCTATTATTGACTATGCAGAGAAACAGGGTTACGGGAAAGCAAGGATACAGTATCGTTTACGAGATTGGTTGATTTCTCGTCAGCGTTATTGGGGTTGTCCTATTCCAGTGGTGCATTGTCCCAATTGTGGAACGGTTCCGGTTCCTGATGCAGATTTACCTGTTAAATTGCCCGAAAATGTGGAATTTACAGGTCGTGGAGCTTCTCCTTTGGCAAAAATGGAAGATTGGATCAATGTTCCTTGTCCCAATTGTAGTGAACCTGCGAAGCGTGAAACAGATACAATGGACACATTTATTGATTCTTCTTGGTACTATTTACGTTACACAGATGCAATCAATGATCAAGAAGCATTTAAGTTAGAAAAAGCCAATGATTGGATGAATGTTGATCAATATGTTGGTGGTATTGAACACGCTATTTTACACCTGTTATATTCTCGCTTTTTTACTAAAGTATTGCGAGACAGAGGTTTAGTAAATGTAGATGAACCTTTTAACCGTCTTTTGACACAGGGAATGGTGCAAGCAATGGCCTATAAAAACCCCAAAACCGGTAAATATATCCCTGTAGATAAAGTGAACCCTGAAAGTCCCAAAGATCCCGATACAGGAGATGATTTAGATGTGTTTTATGAGAAGATGTCTAAATCTAAATATAACGGAGTTGATCCCAAAAAAGTATTAGGAAAATATGGTGCAGATACTGCTAGAATGTTCATCTTATTTAAAGCTCCTCCTGAGAAAGATTTAGAATGGGATGATGCGGATGTTGAAGGACAATTCCGCTTTTTAAATCGGGTATGGCGTTTAGTTAATGGTTATGTAGAAAAGAAACCTGAAGTTATTAGTAACAAGGAATTTAGCAAGGAAGAGAAAGGATTAAGACGTGCAATACATACCGCTATTAAAGAGATATCTGAAGACTTAGAAGGAGACTATCAATTTAATACCGCAGTTTCGGAGTTGATGAAGTTAAGTAATGCGTTGAATGATGCCAAATGTATTGATTCTGCGGTTTATAGAGAAGGAATCGAAACCTTATTGATTTTACTGGCACCGTTTGCCCCTCATATTGCTGAGGAATTATGGCATAATTTGGGGCATGATCATTCAATCCATTTAGAAACTTGGCCACAGGTTGATCCTACTGCTTTAGTGGTAGATGAAATTACCCTAGTGATTCAAATTATGGGTAAAACAAGGGGAACAATTCAAGTACCTGCTAATTCCAGTAAAGAGGAGTTAGAAAAATTAGCCCGTGAGTCTGATATTGGTCAACGAAACTTAGACGGAAAAGAGGTTAAAAAAGTGATTGTTGTCCCTGGAAAATTAGTTAACTTTGTAGTTCCTAAATAGCCCCGTCGGGTGGGTATTTTGCCCACCTTACAAACTATCGATTTTTATTAAGTATGTTGAGAAACTGATCAACAACATTTTTAGCATTTTTCACACAGTCTTCATAATCATAACGTTCGATAACTTTAATACCATGTATTCTAAAACATCTATCTTTTTGATGTTCTTCTACTGCACAAGGATGAGTAGATTCATGATCACATTGTAATATTCTCCATTTACCTTTACAACAAACAAGAAAATCAGGTATGATAATATACGATAATTGATTTATTTTAGTACGGAATTTACTGTTAGGAAAAAATACTAACTCTCTTGTATCTAATTATTTGGCAATTTTTAATTCTGCTAAAGAACCTAATTCAAAATTATTCCACTGATATCGTTTATATTTTCCTGTTTTATATTCAGGCAGTCCTTGATTATGAATTTTTTGACCCAGTATTGATTCTTTGATATTGTTCTTTCGAATTTTCAGAATGTTGTTCTTTTTTTAAACAAGGATTAATCAGATTACCAACAATACGTATATCATTAGGCTGAGTTAAACTCAAAGCTTTTTCTATTTTTTTAGATATTTATTTTTGGCAAAAAAAAGATGACTGGAAGTCATCATATTTATCAAAAATTAGGAAAGCCTCAAATTTTTTCTATTCCAGTTCACCATAACCAAGATTTGAAGATAGGAACCTTAAAAGCTTTAATGAAAATAGCAGAATTAACGGAAAATGATTTACTGTAAAATAGTATAAAACTCTAATATAGAGGTTAAGCAAATGATCCGCGATTTAAGCATTAAAAATTATCGTTGTTTTGAAGATTTTAAAGTTGACGGGTTAGCACAAGTTAATTTGATTGTTGGTAATAATAACAGTGGTAAAACAAGTTTCTTGGAAGCTATTTATATTTTGTTAGATAAATCCTATTATTATAAATTTCATAACAAAATAACTACTTTAATTAATTCATTAAAGTTAAGAAAAGAATATTTATCTTTAATTTCAGAAGATTCAAGAGAGTCAAAAACAATGAAATTATATCTTATTAGACATCTCTTTCATAAATATCAAATAAATAAAACCATAGATATTTTTTGCAACAACGATTTTTTTAGAAAAGTTCAAATAACAAATCTTAAACTAGAAAAATCAAAGTCAAAAAATCTTCATTTACTAACTACAGATGACGAATGTTTTAAGGTTAATTATGAATTTAAAAAATCAAATACAGAAAACAAAAATACTCGTGGACAAGCATTTTATGAAATTAATCAACAAGGAACTTACATACAGGAAACCCCAGAAAATACAAATCAAACTCGTTTGAATGGTATTGAAAGACTTATTCTGTACACTCCTGATAGTATTTTTATGCCATTAAATTATGATTATCTTGATGATATTGAAAAAAATTGGGACTTGATTCAACTGACTCCTAAAGAAGATAAAGTGATAGAAGCTTTAAAAATCATTAATCCTGATATTGAAAGAATTGGCTTTACAGTTAGTCAATATACTAAACAAATTAGACTTAAAATTAAAGGAGAAAGACAACCAATTCCTTTAAGTAGTATGGGACAAGGAATGAATAGAATTTTAGGACTAATTACAACAGCAGTTATTCTTGAAAATGGAGTATTATTAATCGATGAAATTGAAACAGGTTTACATTACGAAGCACAAACAGATATGTGGCGTTTACTGATAAAAACAGCAGAAGAATTAAATGTACAAATCTTTGCAACTACTCATAGTTGGGACTGTATTTGTGCTTATCAAGAAGCATTAGAAGACATGGAAAATCAATCAGTTGGAAAACTATTTAGACTAGATGATAAATACGGAAAACTTAGGGCAGTAGAATATAAAGCAGATGAGATTTCTATTGCTGTTGATCAAGGAATTGAGGTGCGTTAAATGGGAAAAAGAAAAACATCAAGTCAACCTCACCCACAACAGCTTTTAGTAGAAGGAAAAAATGATTTTCATGTTATCAGTGCATTACGTAAAAAATACAACATACCCTCACGATTTTCTATAGAAGTTCCTGATTCTATAGAATTATCTAATAGAAAGAAAGCAACAGGAGTAGAAGCATTATTACTAGGTTTACCTATTAGACTAAAAGAACCTTATTTAAAAACATTAGGAATAGTTGTTGATGCTGATCAAGACTTACAAGCAAGATGGCAAGCTATTCGTGATAAGCTAAAGTCAGTAGGTTATGATAATACTCCTAAAAATCCCTGTCCTGAAGGTTTGATTTATGAACAAGAAGAATTACCTAAAATTGGGGTTTGGATAATGCCAAATAATAAACTAACTGGAGAATTAGAAGATTTTGTTTCTTATTTAATTGCTGATGATGATCAATTAAAAGATAAAGCTAACGAAATTTTAGATGAACTTGAAAAATTAGAAATTAATGGCTATAATAAAGGTGACAGAGCCAAAGCTATGATTCATACTTGGTTAGCTCGGCAAAAGCAACCAGGAATGCCGATGGGACTATCAATAACGGCTAACGTATTGAAATATGATAATGGAGTTCTCCAAGCTTTTATTAATTGGTTAAATAAACTATATCAGTAAATAGGATAATGAGGTTATTCTAAATAAAGTTCAATTGCTTGTTTAATGCATCTTTAATATTATCTCCTTCACTAATACTATTCAAGACAATAATCTAAAATAGAACCATTAAATTATTAGAGCATCAATGAGCGATCGCAGAAACTTTTATAAACAATATATGTATCTTCTCAAAAAGCCAGGGGTCACTCGCTGCGAAAACTTAGGCCAAAC
>NZ_JARVCN010000168.1:0-7251 GCF_038442745.1 Crocosphaera sp. Alani8 | reverse complement strand
ATATGAGGAAGCCCACCCTGTACCGCCTAAGCGGTCAGGGTTGGGAGGATGTCACAGTTTAACTTCGATTTCCACACCGGCAGGAAGATCTAACTTCATCAGCGCATCAATAGTCTTAGAAGAAGGTTGATAAATATCAATAATGCGTCTGTGGGTTCTGGTTTCAAAATGTTCTCGTGAGTCCTTATCAACGTGAGGCGATCGCAGAACACAGTAGATCCGTCTTTTTGTTGGTAGAGGTATGGGACCAATGGCCGTTGCGTCGGTACGGTTCGCAGTATCAACTATTTTTTCGCAGGAAGCGTCTAATAAACGGCGATCGAAGGCTTTTAAACGGATACGGATTTTTTGTTGTGCTAAAGCAGCCATAAGGTTTAATTGTCAAGGTTCAGTAATTTACAGCAAAAAAAGTTTCGGGAAAATAAAGTGACCAGTTAAGGTAATTTAACTGGTCACTGATTCATTGTTCGGTTGTCCTACTTAACAATTTTAGAAACAACGCCAGCACCGATGGTGCGGCCACCCTCGCGGATAGCAAAACGCATTCCTTGTTCAATGGCAATAGCGTTGATTAACTCTACAGTCATTTTAATGCGATCGCCAGGCATAACCATGTCCACTGCACTACCATCATCCGCCGTATAGCTTTTAATGGTGCCAGTTACATCGGTGGTTCTTACATAGAACTGAGGACGATAATTGGCGAAGAAAGGTGTGTGACGACCTCCTTCTTCCTTGGTGAGAACGTAAACTTCACCTTCAAACTCGGTGTGAGGAGTGATAGAACCGGGTTTAGCGATCACCATACCCCGTTCGATGTCTTCTTTTTTCACACCCCGTAGGAGTAAACCGACGTTATCCCCTGCCATCCCTTCATCGAGGGTTTTCTGGAACATTTCTACCCCAGTTACGGTGGTGCTTTGGGTGTCTCTGATACCAACGATCTCGATGGTTTCACCTACTTTAACCTTACCCCGTTCGATACGTCCGGTGGCTACGGTACCCCGACCAGAGATAGAGAATACGTCTTCAACTGCCATTAGGAAAGGTTTATCTATTTCCCGTTCGGGTTCGGGGATGTTGCCATCTACCTCTTCCATGAGTTTGAGGATTTTATCAGTCCACTGGTTTTCCCCAGGAGCAAGTTTATCATTCTCCTTAAGAGCTTCTACCGCCATTAAAGCAGAGCCTGTGACAATGGGAATATCGTCTCCAGGAAAGTCGTACTCGGTGAGGAGTTCCCGTACTTCGAGTTCAACCAATTCTAATAGTTCCTCGTCGTCTACTTGGTCTTCTTTGTTCAAGAAAACCACCAGACTGGGAACCCCAACCTGTTTAGCTAAGAGGATGTGTTCACGGGTTTGAGGCATGGGTCCATCGGCAGCGGATACTACTAAGATACCGCCGTCCATTTGTGCAGCCCCTGTGATCATGTTTTTCACATAGTCAGCGTGACCTGGACAGTCCACGTGAGCATAGTGACGGTTAGTGGTTTCGTATTCAACGTGAGCGGTATTGATGGTGATACCCCGTGCTTTTTCTTCGGGGGCAGCATCGATATCTTCGTAGTTACGAGCCTTTGCACTACCGGCAGCTGCTAATGTCATGGTAATAGCAGCAGTTAGGGTTGTTTTCCCGTGGTCAACGTGACCGATAGTACCGATGTTAACGTGAGGTTTAGTCCGTTCAAATTTTGCGCGTGCCATGAATTAATTGTTCCTTTTTTGTCTTCTTTATTCTAAGCAGTGATGTTTTTTCGTCACCAGTGACCATAGTTTATTATCCACTATGAATGGTTAACTATGCACTAATTCCCAATAATCATTCACTGTCGTAGGTGTAGGCGTTCCCTGTGTTTTTTAGGACAATCGCTTCTGCGACGTTTCTGGGAACTTCTGCATAATGGCTAAATTCCATAGAGAAGGTTCCCCGTCCTTGGGTTTTTGACCGAATATCGGTCGCGTAACCAAACATTTCTGCTAGTGGAACGTTAGCAGAAATCTTGGCAAGTCCGTCTTCGCTGTTCATCCCCTCTATTTGACCCCTACGGGAGTTGAGATCCCCGATCACATCTCCTAAGAAGTCTTCTGGAACTTCTATTTCTAGTTCCATCATGGGTTCGAGGAGAACAGGAGAAGCTTTTTTGACGGCATCACGAATGGCCATGGAACCGGCAATTTTAAAGGCAATTTCCGAGGAGTCAACGTCGTGAAAAGAACCGTCTACTAAGGTGACTTTAACATCAATTAGGGGATAACCGGCAATAATACCGGAGTTACAGGTTTCTTTCATCCCTTGTTCCGCCGGAGAAATAAACTCTTTGGGAATAGCTCCCCCGACAATCTTGGAGACAAACTCAAAACCACTACCTGCTTCGGCTGGTTCGAGTTCAACCACCACATGGCCGTATTGGCCTTTACCACCGCTTTGACGGATGTATTTGCCTTCTGCCTCGCTTGCTTTACGGATGGTTTCACGATAGGCAACTTGGGGTTTACCGACGCTTGCTTCTACTTTATATTCTCGCAACATCCGGTCCACCAGGATTTCTAGATGCAGTTCTCCCATTCCTGCGATGACAGTTTGGTTTGTCTCGGGATCAACACTGACTTTAAAGGTGGGATCTTCGTCAGATAACGCTTGCAAGGCTTTGGATAGTTTTTCCATGTCTTGCTTGGTTTTGGGTTCAACAGCTACGGAAATAACGGGTTCGGGGATGTACAACGATTCGAGGAGAATGGGGTTTTTCTCGTCACACAAGGTATCCCCTGTGATGGTATTCCGCAAGCCGATGACAGCTCCTAAGTCCCCTGCTCTGAGTTCGTCTACTTCGATGCGATCGTTGGATTTCAGCACAATTAGGCGAGATATTCGCTCTTTTTGTTCTTTGGTGGCGTTGTAGACGTAGTTGCCTTTTTCTAGCACCCCAGAATAAACCCTGATGAAAGTCAAACGACCGTAGGGATCTGAGGCTATTTTGAACGCTAGGGCAGAAAATGGTTCATTGTCGTCTGCTTTGCGGGTGTCTTCTCTGCCATCTTTAAGTAAACCTGTAATGGGGGGAACGTCCAGGGGAGAGGGTAAATAGTCCACCACCGCATCTAACAGTAATTGCACTCCTTTATTTTTGAAGGCAGAACCACATAACATGGGGATAATTGTCTTATCTAAAGTCCCTTTTCTTAATCCCTGTTTAATTTCTGCTTCGGTGAGTTGTTCTCCTTCAAGATACTTTTCTAGGAGGTTTTCATCGATTTCTGCTACTGCTTCGATGAGCTTGGTTCTATATTCTTCTGCCTGTTCTAAGTATTCCGAGGGAATTTCTGTGTCTTCGATATTTTGTCCTAAATCATCTTGATAAATTTTTGCTCGCATCCTCACTAAATCTACGATGCCCCGAAATTCCCCTTCTGTGCCGATTGGTATTTGAATAGGAACAGCGTTAGCTTTGAGGCGATCGCAGATTTGTTGGTGAACTTTGAAAAAATTAGCTCCGGTGCGATCCATTTTGTTGACAAAGGCGATACGAGGTACTTCGTAGCGGTTGGCCTGCCGCCACACCGTTTCTGACTGGGGTTGGACTCCTCCGACGGAACAAAATACTGCTATAACACCGTCCAGGACACGCATGGAACGTTCGACTTCGATGGTGAAGTCTACGTGACCTGGAGTATCGATGATGTTGATACGATGGTCAAGCCAGTTTGTGGTAATGGCTGCTGCCGTGATGGTGATGCCCCTTTCTTGTTCCTGGGCCATCCAATCCATAGTAGCTGTTCCTTCGTGAACCTCACCGAGTTTATACGCAATCCCAGTGTAAAAGAGAATGCGCTCTGTGGTGGTTGTTTTGCCCGCATCTATGTGGGCAGCAATGCCAATATTTCGTACCCTCTCTAGGGGAATACTCCGTCCCACAGCTACCTCCTTACGCTTTGCCTGGTTATGTTTCTGCCTGAAGGCGATTTATAAGCTTACACTATTTACAATTCTATACTTTTCTTTGGATAAATTTACCCTAGACGAGTAAGAATCTGAGGGTTAAGGTTAAATGTTTAGTAGCGGTAGTGAGCAAAGGCTTTGTTTGCGTCTGCCATACGGTGGGTTTCATCCCGTTTTTTCATGGCTGCTCCAGTTTCGTTGGCTGCGTCCATGATTTCATTGGCGAGCTTACCAGCCATGCTGCGACCACCCCTGATGCGAGAATAGCGAATCAACCACCTCAACGCCAGGGTTGTTCCTCTTGCTGGACGCACTTCCATAGGAACCTGATAAGTTGCTCCTCCCACTCGTCTTGCTTTAACTTCTACTAGGGGAGTAAGATTTTTGATCGCTTTTTCAAATACATCTATGGGTTCTTCGCCAGTCCTCTCTTTTATCATACTCATGGCATCGTACACAATGCCCGCAGCTACAGATTTTTTCCCACTTTTCATGACTCGACGAATTGTCATGTTCAACAGACAACTGTTATACATGGGATCGGGGGGAACGGGCTTTCTTTTGATGTTTCCTCGGCGCGACATAGTGGTTGGTTCCTTTGAACTAAATTAACGTTACAATTTTTTTCTTAAACGACCCTAGGGTTGTTTGCTGTTTTCAAGGTTCAATATTCTTACTCTAAGAGTAATCATTTTACTCTTTAGGTTTTTTGGTTCCGTACTTAGAACGACCTTGTTTACGATCTTTCACCCCTTGAGCATCCAGGGTTCCTCGAATTATATGATAACGTACACCGGGTAAGTCTTTTACCCTTCCTCCGCGAATCAATACCACAGAATGTTCTTGTAGGTTATGACCAATACCGGGTATGTAAGCGGTAACTTCAAACCCTGATGTTAAGCGAACCCTAGCAACTTTTCTGAGGGCAGAATTAGGCTTTTTAGGGGTGGTTGTATATACCCTTGTACATACCCCTCTTCGTTGGGGACACTGCTTAAGAGCAGGTGATTTTGTTTTCTTTTTCGCTTTGGAGCGTTCACTCCTAATTAACTGCTGAATGGTTGGCATAATTCCACATATAACAAGACTACTGCAATTTCTAATTTAGTAAAATCGCTGACAAATTCTCATTATACCAAAATGTTTTAAAGTCTGTCAACATAAGTTCCTGTCTGGCTCAACCCTATGCAATGGCAAACGATAAACCACAACGACAAGCGGTAGCAATTCGGGGGTTATGGAAGCGAAACCCTCCTCCCATCAAGTCTTCTGCGTAGTCTAAGCGTAGGTCTGATAAATAGTTTAAACTTTGTTCATCGATGAGTAGGGAAATGTCTTCTATGGTATGAAGGCGATCGCTGTTTTCTTTTTTCTCACACAAATCAAAGGTATAATACAACCCGTCACACCCTCCTGGTTTAACTCCTAAACGAAAGTAACTATCAGGTTGTTCACGGCTATTTTGCATCCGTTTTATTTCTTTTATAGCGGCGGGTGTTAGTTCAATCATAAGTATTTACTGTTCAACTTAAGTTTATTTTGTTGACCAAAACTACTATAATTTACCATGAATATTAAAGGTTATAGTAATGTTTTTTAGAAAGTAGCTTTCTTATTCTCTACTAAAAATTGTTCCTAATTTAAAATTCCATCATTAGTATACTTTTAATGTGGAAAAATCTTATAAAAATTATCATTTGATTATCAAACTAAGTTTTTTAGTAATCATCATCATTGGATAATTTTCGCCACGAAACCATTCAAAATGTGGGTGTATTAGACGATTATAATTTAGATTTTGGCAGAAAGATAATAATCTCTCCTAACCTACCAGATGAACAAGATATAATTGAGTTATTCTCGGGATAGATCCTTAACTTGTAATGACAGTTGATTTTTCAGCATATTTAGAGGCAACTTGTAATAATCCTAGATATACTAGGAGGGCAGCAGAGGCATTAGGGAAAATTGGTTCAGAGAAAGCTATTGAGGTCTTAGAAAGGGCTTTGAATGACTCTGATGGATTGGTTCGTGGCCAGGCATTATCCGCATTAAGGAAAATTGCTCCAGACAAAGCCATTGAGAGTTTAGAAAACGCTTTAAATGACTCTGATCAATATGTTGTTGAGCAAGCAGTATACGCATTAGAGGAAATTGGTTCAGAGACAACAATGAAATGTTTATCTACTTTCGTATTAAAGTGTGACGGGCAATATTATAATTATAGTTTTTTTGACATCCTTAATGCTTTAGAAACTATTCAAGATAAATGTCAAATCTATCAAAACCTTTGCTTACCTTTCCTAAAAATCCCTCAAAATTCCCTTATCTCTGATAGTAAGATAACAGAATATTGCTTAAAATATAGACAATATTATGATAAATCAAGACAACTAACTAAAGCAGGATTTAGTCTATCTAATCCCCAACAACTCAAACAAGCTATTAAACAACTCATTACCGAGAATATCGTTAGTCAATCTCAAGAAAATGATTATGGAATTTTGTATCACGTCAAAGGAGAATTAAACAGTGTTAATGATGACAAACTAGAAATGATTACCGTTTGGTTAAAACGAAAAATCGATCAGAAAATTCAATTTATTAGTTTAAAAATTATCTAATATAAATAGTCATGAAAACCGACAGAACAAACATTAATCAAAATACGGTTAACACTATGATTCCTTCCTTACAAGAAATTGCTAAACTTTCCCTAGAAGAAAGACATAAACTATTATCACCAATAATACAAGAAATTGCCGAAGATATTAACAATTATCCCGAATTAAATTTGTTTTTTCAGCTAGATGGAGAAGAATTGGAAGATAATGACGATTAATCCCAAAAGAAGCGAAATTTGGCAAGTTAATCTCGATAGAATGATTTTTTCTATCTTTCCTAATATTCAAAATTTCTGATTAATAACTCTAACAAAATTCATTTCTGAAATAGTGATTTTATCTAATTATGACTACTTTATATCAACCAGTTTTTTTAACTAAAGATGTCCCAGAATATGATCTAAAAAAAGGTGATACTGCTATATTAGTAGATATTTTTCCCCATCCCCAAGAAGGAGAAGAAGGTTATGTATTAGAAATTTGTGATAATAAAAGAGACTCACTTAATATTGTTATTTTCCCTAAATCTACTGTTAAAATGATGACTAACTCAGAAATTTTTATTTCCTATGCTTGGGGAGAAGATTAAGTTACAAGAAAAATATAAGAAAATTGATTTAGCTAATAGTTCAAGGGAGCGTGTCACTTTTGCGGGTGGGGTGTTAGTTAGCGGGCATGGTCCTACAAC
>NZ_JARVCN010000167.1:0-7342 GCF_038442745.1 Crocosphaera sp. Alani8 | reverse complement strand
GGGTTAGTCTAATTTGATATGTAAAGTTTTCTAAAGACATTCAACATTTCTGGGTGTGTCCCCATTGTAAGTTTCATTTTGAGGTAAACCGCTTGGTTAAAATCCTGAACCTCAAACATAGAGTACGACCCGAAGATGCAGAACGATTCTCCCAATACAGAGGTCTTCTGCAACGAGCTTACCACCTACAACGGGCCCCTACTTGGGCTGCTATGACTTTCAAGGAACAGTATGGGCATTATCCCCCGATGGCTTGGGGTCGTCATGCTGTTTTCGGGAAACCGCCTCCCGATAATGCTAAGCATGATTATTCTCGTCACCTGAGTGCGATCGCTAATCGGCTTAACAAAGATGATCAATGGATCGAACGCTATTTATCAATGGAATTCTAACATTTTCTGAGGACTAAATTATGTATCCACTTTCATATATTTAGCCAATCAAATGCAGCCTAATCAGAAAGACCAAATCAATAAACAGTCTCACTTAGAAAAATTGAGACTGTTCGGGAGCATCATTATGGGGTTATTGGTTGTTAATTCGATCTTGTTTATTGTCTCTAACCAATTTCAAAAAAGTGATTCATTAATGAAAGTAATTAAAAACCATGAAAACATCAGAAATTAATTTAGAGAAAGTTTCAGTATTTGACCCTCTTATTGTACCTGAACATCCTAAAGTTCAGCAATTAATCAATGACCTTAAACAAGGGAAACGCAATTTAAAAGACACAGATTGGGCGGAATTAGACCTCAGTGGATTAGACTTATCTAATACCGATTTAAGAGATAGTAACTTCTTTAACTGTGAACTTCGCTGTGTTAATTTTACTGAAGCAGATTTAGGTAGTGCTAATTTCAAAGGAGCTAATCTCAGAACAGCTAATTTAGCTAATACAGACTTACACAATGCTAATTTATCGGATACAGATTTGTGTCATGTATCTTTGGAGGGAGCTAATCTAAAAGATACCAAATTTCAAAGAGTCAAATGCTATAGAACTTTATTGAGAAATACAACTTTACCCGATGGAACGTTAGTTAAATTCAAAATGAGTCTAACAGGAGATAGTCTATGTGTTGATGAACTTATGAATCATTACCAAAAATGTTATCAGCGTCGTAAAAAGATAATCGGTTTTGGTCTATTTATTCTGTTTTGTCTAGGAGTTGAAGTTCTTGGACATAGTTTATCGTTGATTTTTTCATTGATGGGATAAAGAGGAAAAATGATTGCTCTTAAGTTTTCAGATATTGAAAAACAAATGACTCTTGTTCTAAACACTTCTTTTTCAACTGACGAATTAGAACAATTAGATAGTGAAAAAACAGATTATTTGAAAGGAATAGTCTTCACTCATTTGACAAAAATAGGAAAAATCGATAAAACTTTGGTACGTAATTTCTATCAAGATGTTATAGCAGAAAAAAAAGTAGTTTAACACTCGCTAATTACACACGCACCTTCAGTCATCGCCTCACCAGTTATAGTTCATTACAAAGCAGTCTTGTATTCTTTAACTGGTGCGGAGTTGACTGATAAATGGTCTAAGAGTTATTAGATTCTAAAATACCATATTTTTTACTCCACCATTGCTGATCTTTAGTCATAAAGAAAGCCACATTTTTATGTCGACTATCTTTAGCCCCTTTAGAATTAGAACACCTAAGCATAACTTTATCTTGTCCTTCTTTTTGATAGGAATATTCTTGCAAGGGCTTACCGCATACAGGACAAGAATATTGCGTTAATTGACCACCATTCGAGGCTTTTGACTCTCCAGGTTGTACCCATTTGTCTAGTTTTTTATCAAAGAACATAACGACATCACAGCCGTCTTCACATTTGAGAAAGTAGGGAACCGCTAACTTTTTAGACTTAGACGGAATCTTACTCAAAGGTTTCTGGCACTGGGGGCAACAAACATCAGATTTTTCCCTAGCCAAAGTCGTATCATTATTGGCTGGTTTCCCTCCTAATGCAAGCCAAGCCTTAGTTAAAGTGGGGTCAAAATAGTCTCGATTCCAAGTGGTTAGATATTTCTGCCAATCTTGTTGTCCTTGTGCGATCGCGTCAAGAGTGGCCTCCATTTGTGCCGTAAATTCAGCTTGTAGAAGTTCAGGGAGCATCTTACCTAAAAACTCATCAACGTCTAAACCGAGAGGAGTCGGAAGCAGCTTCCCTTTGCTCAACTTAACATATTCCCTTTGTTTGAGGGTTTTAACTGTAGGGGCATAAGTCGAAGGTCGGCCAATGCCTTTTTTCTCCATTGCTTGTACTAGCTTGGGTTCAGTGTAACGTGGTGGTGGCTGCGTTTGTTTCTTATCATGTCCAGCTTGATCTAAGGTTAAAGGCTGTCCCTGCTGTACAGTGGGAAGAACTGAATCATTGCTAATGTTGTTCCAATACCTGGTATAGCCTTTAAACTGCATTACTTGTCCTTTGGCTAACCACTTAACATCTCCTGATTGGGTGATAATCTTAGTCTGTAGCAATCGAGCCGAATTACATAATGAAGCTACCGAACGCATCCAGATCATCAAATAAAGTTGAAACTGCTGGTCATCCAATTCCTGTTTTAGTTGGGCTGAAGGACGATTAATATCAGTGGGACGAATGGCCTCATGTGCCTCCTGTGCATTCTTGGATTGACGGTGTTTGACCTGTTTCGAGGGCAAATTTTTGGGATCTTTAGCCTGTAACCATTGCCTAACCGATTGGCAAAACTCATCACTCAAAGCCGTTGAGTCAGTCCTCATATAAGTTATCAAACCTTGTTCATAAAGATGCTGCGCCACTTTCATAGTGGTTTCAGGGTTCATCTTTAAGCGAGAACCGGCTGCTTGTTGCAAGGTTGATGTGGTGAATGGTGCAGGGGGTTTACGATTGACGGTTTTGCCCTCAACTTGTAGGACTTGATGGGGATTGGATTTTGCGATCGCCACTAACTTATCTGCTTGATCGCAGCATAAAACCCGACTGGATTCGACGGCTGCCTTTTCACCACCGGCATCATTGTTGGTTTGAGATTCCGTTGTTTTGGTGTTAGTTTTATCGGCTAAATAAAAAGCACGGAAACCTTCTTTATAATCAACCCAAACTGACCAATAATCGATGGGTTTGAATTTAAGAATTTCTCGTTCTCTCTGGCATAAAATATGCAGCGCAGCCGATTGTACACGGCCGACACTTTTACCCCCTTTACCTTGTTTCCACAACAGGGGAGAACCACGATAACCGACTAATTTATCAAGGCAAGCTCTAGCTAACCCTGCATCGACTAATTGTTTATCCAAAGGACGGGGGTTTTTAACAGCCGCTTTAACGGCTTTTTCTGTTATTTCTTGATAGACCACTCGTTGAGGATTTTTAACCCCTAATTCTTGGGCTAAATGCCAAGCGATCGTTTCCCCTTCACGGTCAGGGTCAGAGGCAAAATAAATGGCATTACTGTTTTTAGCTATTGTTTTTAATTCTTTGATGATTTTGGCGGCTTTGCTATTACGAGGGACAAAGCGACAACTAACTCTATCATTCGTCAGGGTAAAACCCAGGTTATCTTCCCCATCTTTGGCTAATTCTCTGACATGACCTAGACTGGCTTTGATGAGCCAACCTTTTCCTAAAATTTCCTTAAGTTTTTGAATTTTCTTGGGAGATTCGACAATTAATAACGGCATCTTTGGAGAATGTTGAATTTATTCGGGAGAATGTTGATTTTCAACGAAAATTATCGTTATATTTTTCAGGAATTAACCCAATTCTAAGTCATTGTCTCTATCTTTTTTCTTTTGATTATTATAGCGTTTAATTCGAGAATTTTCTGGTTCAAGTCGGAATTGTTTAACCGCTTCAAAAAGATGGTTAATATAATTAGTAAATTTGGCATAAAATTCGTCAGAGTCAATAGATTTCTTAAGGTCATAAGCCTTGTCACTATGGCCAATAACTTCCATAACTCTGTTAGGATTATTGGTATGGTCAAACAGATAATTAGCCATAATAAAGTTGATATTATCCGGGTCAGATACAACCCCTTTCGATTGAGTAATAATATGTTCTTTTAAGGATACATACCTCAACCTTAATCGGGCTTTATATTGGGCTAGTTCGTCAGGAGTTTTATCAAAGGGTGTATCCGTCGGACAAATTACCGCCTCTGAAAAACTAAGTAATTCAGCTTCATTGGCACTGTCTGTTGGTAATGAAGAATATTGGTCATTATCACCAATATAGGGAGAAGGATCATCAATAGTGGCTCTCTCGATAGGTTGTGGTTGGGAATGTCGCTTTCTATACTGTTCTCGAATCTCTAGTACCCGTGCTTTCCAATATTCGATATTGTTAAAAATATCTTCATCAGAGATAGAGTTAGATTGAGACTGAGTATTTACATGAGACGGCGGGTATGGTGTTTGTTGCTGTTGCAATTCGGTGTAAATTTCCCTGAAACGTCTGACCCAATAGTCAATGTCTTTCTCATCGGTGAGATTATCGGAGGACTCATTTTCATCAACCGAAGTATCATCATAGGATTTATGGACCGGGATGGAACTATCATCAGCCACATTGCGGATAGAAACCTTAGAAGGGATTGTGGTGTGAGGAGTGGCGAAAGCGTTTTGATTAATGGTTGCTGTGGTGTGAGTTTCATTTCCCTCTTGTCTCGACTGAGAATCCTGTCGATTAGCCGTTCTTGTTGCTTGTGCTAAATCTGTCAAATCATACAGGCTATTCTTTTTGGCTTTGAATTCAATGGCTTTACGGGACAATTGGCTTTTATCAGAGGTATAAAGTTTCAAGCGAGTCTTAGCTTTGGATATCGCCCTGTAAAACCCATCATTCTCTATAAGTTCATCAGCAGCAATTAACACCTGTTCAAAAGTATTCCCTTTAATAGAGTCAGGGCAACAAACAATCGAATAATCGACAAAACGTGGCTCCTTAAGAGGCCAAATCTGTTGGCTTCCGTCTTGTTTTTTAACGGTGACGGTATTTTCGTTTATGCTCATCACCTCAAAAGTTTGTCCTTTACGAGAATCGAGTGTACGCTCGGCTTTCGTCCCAACGAGTGTTTCTCCTTCGGCAATCTCTATCTCAGTGGCAGCCAACACCGCTTTTTCAAAGTTTAAGTCAACAGTAAGTTGATTCTGTTGAGCATCTTCAAGGATAACCCTATCCTCATCAAACCCCCTGATTTGATAATATTGTCCTTTTTCTAACCCCCTTTTCTTATAGGAATGGGCAGGAACAACTAGATCACCTAGATTTACATTATGGGCATATTTGGCTTGTATTCTCGTTAAGTCTTTACGCTTTAGTTGGGTAACTAAGGTTGTCTTCCCTAGTCGGCCTTCTTTTTTCAATCCTTCTCGAACACCTTCAATAATTTCTGTTCGCTCAACTTCATTCCCTACTAAGACTAGGGTTTTATGCCGTTTATCAGGAGCGATCGCTAAATAATCTCGGACTATTTGTTGTACTTTATCGGGTTGAGGTATTTCATCAATACCCCCATTCTCATCTAAACGAGTTAGCCCTTTTTCTATTTGCCCACGTTTGATTAAACCAATAGCTGTTTGAAGTTGGGGAGTAGGCTGTTTATCCAAAGGACTAAGAGCTAAGGTCATCATCCCCGCTTGTTGCAGGGATTTGAGAGGATTACCATTTCGGCGAAGGGCAATTTGCTTGATATCACTAATGAAAATAACTCTAGCTTGAACTTGAGTCGCCAATTGCATTAAATCATATACCTCAGATGCTCCAAGCTCATGGGCTTGCTCGACTAACCAAACTTGATGGGGATCATAATCAGTTTCAGATTTTAGTAATTCTGTTAAGGTACTGGTGTTGATTCCAAGTTTCACATACCACATCATGGCTTCATCAGTTTTAACTCTCCTAACTGAGTAGCCATTTTTTTGTGCCACCTCACTAAAATAAGCGATTGCACTTTGGTGAGAATCTTCATTCCCCACCCAAGCAAGAAATTGGTCATTACTGTTTAAACTCGAAACCACAGCATCATACTCCTCCTGGGTTAAACCGTGGTTTTCGACGGATGATGACACTGAATCAGAATCTGAGAGCGCGCTATGATTTCCCCGTCCCTCTTCAAAGAGTCGGATCATAGCCAACTCTCGTTGTAGAGCTGGTTCGGTGGTATAGTTAACCCCATGAACTGAGGTCACTTTGATTAATTCAGGACTAGACGCAATATCCTGACTTATTACTCTAATGTCCGTGGGAATCCCTTGATTTAAAACAGCTTTCTCTATATCTTCACGTCTGAAGCTGACATTCTTATCAGCACAATCAGCGATCGCCTTCTCAAATGAGGGTCGTTTCTCTGTCTTAACCGTAGCCACCTTTGAAGGCTTAACAATCTGAATTTCTAATCTTTTGGCGAATGCTATCCATTGTTCTTTTAGTTCAAGGGGGTTGATTTTACCTTTATAAGCTCTGGTGACTTGTCTAACTGCTTCTTTCCGGGATCTAGATGGGTCATTCCCTGTTAATTCCAAGATTTTGCGACGACGTTTCGAGAATAGCATTAACTCATCGTGGTCATAGCCTTTGATATCGAATTGTCCATGATCTCTGGAGGTGACTTCATAGCCTATTTCTTGGACAGCGATCGCTAAATAATGCTGGTAAGCCATCCCTAACAACTTACGATTCTGAAAAATTCCCCGATTAACATGACTATACCAATCTCCGTTATTGACCTCAGTGGCATTCATGATCAGGCAATGAGTGTGTAAATGGGGATCTGGGATGGTTTGAGCAGGTTGCTCCCCTTGGTAATAATCATCTATTTTACGGGCATCAATATGGTCAAACTGGGCAATGATCAAGTTCCCCGTCGTAATAAGTTCTGCTTTTCCTTTCTGGTTAGTCACCTTGGCTAGAGAATATCGCTCCTCAATCAACTCTAAGACTTTAGCCACAGCTAGACGATGGGCATTAATTAGTCTGTCATCCCCACCTACTAAGCCGGATAGCGTAACACTTTTGGGAGCATTGAAACAGCAATCAAGGGCTGCGGTTCGTTTTCCATTTTTTTCCCTTCTTCTTTTATAAAGCTTTTTTCTACGACCAGGGCTATAGCCATCACAGAGATTCTCAAATGCGGATTGATTAGAGATCGCTCCAGATAACCCCCAACGTTGCGCTCCCATACCTGCCCACCTCGAATTTTCCTCAAGGTCATAATCATCCTTGAGAAAGTAGTCTTTGGCTTTATCGGCATCAACAGCGGCAAGGGTTAACATAATTTATCAGTTCAATATAGCATTTCCCATACTCATGAGGTACACTGGGAGGAAACTATTTAATGCGA
>NZ_JARVCN010000166.1:0-7436 GCF_038442745.1 Crocosphaera sp. Alani8 | reverse complement strand
TTGGCTCTTTTCGTCATCTGGTAAGGCTTTCAGGTATTCGTGTCCCCACGCCAGACTTACAATGAACAAGGAAATCTGGTTTATTCTCTTAGAGAAGAAGACAATGATGGAGATGATGTAGTAGATTATCGTTGGACAGAGGCTTCTGGTTATGATGAACAAGGAAATCTGGTTTATTCTCTTAGAGAAGAAGACAATGATGGAGATGATGTAGTAGATTATCGTTGGACAGAGGCTTCTGGTTATGATGAACAAGGAAATCTGGTTTATTCTCTTAGAGAAGAAGACAATGATGGAGATGATGTAGTAGATTATCGTTGGACAGAATCTAATGCTTACAATGAACAAGGAAATCTAGTTTATTCTTATTCTCTTGGAGAAGTAGATAATGATGGGGATGATATAGTAGATTACCGTAATACAGACGCTTCTGCTTACGATGAGCAAGGAAATCTAGTTTATTCTTATTCTCTTGAGGAATCAGACTATAATGCAGATGATATTGTCGATTATCATATCACAGAGGCTTATGCTTACGATAAACAAGGAAATTTAGTTTATTCTTATTCTCTTGAGGAATCAGACTATGATGCAGATGGGATTGTAGATCGCAATTCTGTCGATGTCTACAGCTACAGTTATCATGAATGGGGAAGTCAAGTTTATAGATATTATGGACGGCACTTCTATCCTCACCACTTTGGAGCAGAATCATCTTCGTATACCATTAGCTATAACTACAATACCTATTTTGATGCCAAGTCACATAACTATACTTATGTGGATGGCTACAATTATGATGAGTTAGGCAATCTAGTTTATTATGTTTCTGCAACACAGTATAGTTATGATGGTAATCTGGAGGCTCGTTATACACATACCTATGTTGATAGGGAATCGGATACTCTAATTTCTTATCTAATTGAAACTGATAATAATGGGGATGGTATATTTGAAGACTTTTCTAGTGAAGCCTACAGCTATGATAAATTAGGCAATCTAGTTTATTATGTTTCCGAATCAATTGATGACATAAGGGACAGCAATAGTATATATGTAGATACAGAAAGTAGTGGCACATTAATAGAGCGTGATGCCTATGCCTACGATGAATTTGGAAATGTAATTTACCATAGTTCTGAAACAGATGGATGGATACTAATGCCCGGTGTTTTGTCTGGTTCAGATGCCACTCCTGATGCTACCACAACTAATAGTTATATTTATGATCAGTTGGGAAATGTAATTTATCATCGTCAAGAAAGAGATGGAGCTATTATTAATTTCCGTTATCCTTCTGATGGAATTCCCGAAGAGATCAAAACTAATAGTTATGCTTATAATGAGTTGGGAAATCTGATTTATCATCTTGCTGAAACTGATGGGAATATAAGCATTGTTTGGAGAGGGGCTGCTCGAGTAACTTCTGCTGATGGAATTATAGATATTCGTTCTACTAATAGTTATACTTATGACGAGTCTGAAAACCTAATTTATCATCTTTCTGAGACTGATGGAAATATAGGGTACGATCCTTTTTTAGGAATAATTATTGATGCAAGTCCTGCCGATGGAATTATAGATAATCGTTCTATTTCAACCTACACATATATGAATTCAGAGGAATCAGAAAATAATTATCTAGTCACTGATGAAAATTTTGACTTTGATTTAGGAGCAACCAACCAAGAATATGTTACCTACGGTTTAGGGGAACAAAAGACAGAAAACCCATTTGAACAGATGAATAACCCTAATAACTACCAGAATTTACCGACAGATTTTAATCAAAATCTTACTAACTCTCCTGAACTTTTCATGTAACCAGAAGATTGCCAGAAACTGGAGATTGTGGGTATTTTATTGAAATCGGGTTAACTGGATACGATACCGTTGCTTCTTTGTAATAGCAACTTCCCCTACTTCTAATCTTCCCTTTCCCCGTACTGCAATCAAATCCCCAGACTTGACATTATAACTAGATTGAGTCGTTTCTTTCCAATTAACCCGTACATCCCCCTTATTAATAGCATCGCTCATTTTACTGCGAGACAGACCAAACCCGGCAGAAGCGATCGCATCCAAACGCATAGATGCTTCTACAGTGGTCATCTCTTTTGTTTTAGGGGGTCTTATTTTCAACTCACTCAATTCGATTCTTTGTGTTTTCACAGGAACCGATCTCACTTGAGTCAAGCTTGTTTCGAGAAACTCCACCAATTCAGGCACTACAATCACCTGACCTCCTCGTTCCCCTAAAACGATTATATCTCCAATTTTTTCTCGGACAATCCCTGTCCCCAGAATCGCTCCTAAGAAGTCTCGATGATTAGCCGGGTCAAAAAGAAAGTTTCCTGCAATATCCAGGGCAGCTAGGGGAATTAGGGGCTGTTCCAGGGGTATTTCAGGGCGAGCTAAACCAATCCTTCGTCTTTCCGCTTGAGGATATCCTCCCCAAACAGCTATTTCTACTTCCGTTAAGCGACTAAACCCATTTTGTACTTCGGCAATGACGGGAGGAGAGAAAAAATCGCTCACCACCACTTCCCAGGTTTTGATGGCGATCTCAGCTTGATCGATAATGCGGGTAATCTCTTCGCGGTTTTCGACTCCTTTCAGGAGGGTATCTCTGGGTAACATATCGATGGAATTAATTATTAATTAGTTTATCTCGGAGCAAGAAAGCAGTAATTTCTAGTAGCTTAAACTTCATAATTATCGTGGAAATCTCGTAAGTATTTAACTTCAAAAGTTGATGAATATCTAAAAAATTGTCCGATTTTGTTGCTAAAACAACTAAGCTAGAATGATTAGATCTCCCTGAAAAACTGGGATATAAATAGCTGCGACTTAGTAACTTTTCACGGTTCTTAACTAGAAAGTTTTGTATGGTAGTTGTGCCTGTTTTTTCTGTTCCTATGTGAAGAAATGCTCTCATATACTTATCAACTTTTGTTGTGAGACAGTGACATATTAAACACTGGAATCTGTGTAACCTTGTATATTTTCTGGATTTAAAGGACGCAGTATGGAGGTTGCTTTATTTTTTAGGCTAGTAGCCCCTTCTACCACAACGAGGTACTTTCCTGCATTAAGACGGTTCCGATAGGGCAAAGCATCTCCACTACCAGCGGATAAACCTACACCACCACCGACGAAAACGCTACCCATTGCCCCTCCAACTGCACCAGCCAAACCTCCTAAAACATGATTCCAGGGTTCTCCAGCCCAATCAAAACTATTAACCCCTGTGATGAGATCAAACATATAACCACCAGCAAAGCCGAAGGGAACCAGCCAGATAGCCATCAGTGCTGCTCGTTTTTTTGCTTGTTCTGCAGGATCAATTAACCCGAACTCATCGGCGGTTTTATATCCTCTACCTAGTATACTAATTTGACTGGTAGGAACACCACCTTTTTCCAAGGCTGTGTAAGCTTCTTCTGCTTTAATGCGATCGCTAACCACAGTTACGAGATAATCCATGAAAACGTCTTTGCTGTTAATGTTTACTTTTTAGTCTTATCATTTTTGTGAATCTTTGACAATTATCTCTAGTTTCGCTGACATTAGGAACTAGCATTTCTATAATTAAGTAGTCAGACATAAATAAAGTCAACTAAGGGACTAAAATATACTAAATTATATAGATTTCCAGTTTTTTGCATATTCTTCGGCAAATTTTAAAGCTTCTTTTTTAGTACAGATTTTTCCTTCAACCTGGGCAACAGAAACCTCGGTTAAGATTTGACCTAGTTGGGGACTGGGTTTAATCTGAAGGTTATTAATTAAATCATGACCTGTAATTAAAGGACTAGGATGAGCCAGTTGATCTTGAGGGTCAAGATAGTGGTTAATAAGTTGTACAATTAAATCATTATCTATATTTTTTGCTAATGCAACAAGAGCAAAAATGGGAAAATTATCACTGAGTTCTAGAAATAAAAAATACAGTTCTCTTATAGAGATTTTGCTCTGTTTATTCTCGAGTAAATGTAATTGTTTCAACACATTTAAAACTGCATTAATATCTTGTTTAGAATACTTTAAATTAATTAATTTTTTTTTGGCAGTTTCAGTATTCCCAGAAACTAAACAAGTTAATTTTGCTCGTTTCATACAATAAATTGCAGAAATATTTTGATTCCCTTTAATCAGAAATAAACGCTTAAAATCCTCTTCTTTTAACTTAGTTTGCAAAAATTTTACACTAACATCAATATCTTGAAGTAACTGTAACTTATTATCATCAATTTCAGCCAACCAAGGTGTTAATAAGCCATTTTTTTCAATTTCAATTAACCACTTGCTACCTCGATCATCTTCTAATAAGTAATTTAATTCGCTTTGAACTCGCTCAGCTGCAACTCGAGTAATTAAGCAAGATAATTGAGCAATAGTTTGCTTTGTTTCAGGTTCAATAGTAAAGTTTAATTGAGCTGCTTGACGATAAGCGCGTAATAATCTTAGGGGATCATCCTCTAAGTTTTTAACACTAATCATTCTGACTGTTTTCGTTTGTAAATCACCTAAACCATTGAGAGGATCAAGTAATTTTTGTTGATGAAAGCTATAAGCGATCGCATTTATTGTAAAATCTCTTCTCTTTAAATCTTGTAAAATACTATCTCCTTCTTGTTTAGCAAAATCTACGGTTCCTTGTTCAAAAACTACCCTAGCAATGTTTCTTTTTGCATCTAAAACAACAAAACCAGCTTGATATTTATTAGCAATTTTTTTAGCTGTTTCTATAACCAACTCAGGTAAAACAAAGTCTAAATCTAAATAATCTCTCTGAGAGTTTAGCAGTGCATCGCGAACCATACCACCTACCAAGTAAGCATCGGCAGGAAGCAAGGCTAAGTCAAATGGTAAGACATTTGAGAGTAAATGGAGTGATAACGGCAGTGACTTCATGTAAACGAAAGAAACAAACCCTTAAAGATTAGTCAAGTTTTTGTATCATAAGTTAAATTAATAGGTAGCACGAGCAAAGGAGAACTATATGTGTATTTGCATTAACTGTCGCTATGTGGATAGTTGTCAAACCTATCACGCAGTAGAAGAACAACATCAACAACCCCATTTAACTGATCAACCTACATTTGAACCAAAGGAACCCACTATCAATGTTAACGTTCGCACTAAAATGAACTACATCGAAATGGAGTGGGATGTTGTAGGTTGCGAAAGTTTTGTGAAAGATGCGGGAAAGTGGATGAGACTGCGTCCAGGAGAGCCAATTCCTGCCTAAAATATGACACTACTATCTTACCAGAGAAGTTTAAGTTAGTTCCCTTGACTTCTCTTTAAATAATTTCTAGATTAGGAGTATGGGGTATCCAATCGCATATTTTAAGATGAACGTTAAATTAATATCAATTACACCAAAAGCGGAAGAATTAATTGCCTATTGCGCTAGAGTGAGTAGCAATAATCAAAACAACCCCGAGATTAAAAAACTACTAAAATATTGTGTTAAGCATGGCCATTGGTCTATTTTTGAACAAGCTTCCATGACAGTTGAAATTAGATGTCCTATGGCTATCTCAGTTCAAATCTTAAGACATAGATCTTTCTGTTTTCAGCAGTTTAGTAAGCGATATCAAAAAATCACTAAGGACGATTTCTATCTACCAGAGATTAGGTTACAGGATAGTAGAAATAGACAGAATAGCATTGAACTTGAGGACAATTCTTTAGAAGAAATCTATCAAGAAGAAATTAATGTACTGTATGGGAAGATACTCGATCTTTACGAAAAGATGCTTGACGATAATATAGCTAAAGAATGTGCCCGTTTTATTTTACCAGAAGGGATAATGACTAAGATGTACATGACGGGAAATATTCGCTCTTTTATCCATTATCTAGAAGTCAGAAAAGGGGAAGGAACTCAAAAAGAACATAGACAGATCGCTCTTGAGATTGACCAGATATTCAAAGAGCAGTGTCCTATTATCTGGGATGCTGTTAATGATCAACACTTAAAGTGAAATGAGACCAACAATTTTAGGTGGGTAAAATAACTGTAAAAACTGTTCCCTGATTTAACTCACTTTCCACTTTAATTTGTCCATGATGATTATCTACAATTGCTTTAGCGATCGCCAATCCTAAACCAGAACCTCCTGCACTTTTTCGAGAGGGATCGACTTGATAAAATCGGTCAAATAAATGGCTTAAAGCGTCTTCAGGAACTCCTTTTCCGGTATCTTTTACTTTCACTTGTAACTGACATAAACGATCTCGTTTAATTCTTTTCAATTCTACTTCTACAGAAGCCGTTTTCTGTTCTATGTCTGTAGTCTTTTCTTCTGAAAAACTATGTTCTAATCCATTCCCAATCAGATTAGTAAACAAACGAGCTAGTTGATCCCAATCCCCGAATAAACTAAAATTTCCTTCACTGTTATTAAGTTCCGTGGCTAACAAGAGGTTCTGCTCCGATTCTACGATATGTAATGATAAAAAAATATTCTTTTGTTGGGCTAGTGTTCTCTGTTCTTCTATGACTTCAATTAGTAAAGCATCTAAAGGAATATCTTGCTGTTTAATTTGTAACATTCCACTGTCGGAGCGGGCTAAAAATAATAAATCATTGACTAAGTTTCCTAAACGCTGAGTTAGTCTTTCCACCACTTTGAGTTGTCGTTGTTGTACTTTTGGATCACTATTTCCATAAGCTAAAGCCATTTGTACATTGGTTTGGATGGTGGCAATAGGGTTTCTTAACTCGTGGGAAGCATCGGCAGTGAATTGTTTTAAACTTTGATAGGATTCTCGTATGGGTTGAATAGCCAAACCAGATAGTAACCAACCGATAAAACCGACGATAATAATAGTAATTAAAGTACCTAATGCGAGGTCTACACTTAGCTGACGAATAGGTTTGGTTACCTCAAACCAAGGGTGACTCACCCGTAAATAACCCAAAATATAACGCTCTAGATTAATTTTTTGGGTCACTTGTCTAAGAATGCGATCGCCACCAATATAAACCGTCTCTGCCCGTCGGTTAAGATTAAGGGGGATGGTAGGAGGTTCGCTAAAAGTTGACCAAATCAACTTTCCTTGAGGGTTAAACCATTCGAGATCGATGCGATCGTCCTCTGCCGCTTCTGCATTGTCTCGAAAACTCGCGTTTACATTGACCCGATAACTTCCTTCGGATGGGGAAACAGACTCGATGACAAGAGAACGGTTAACCACCTCCGCAACGTGCTTTAAAGTGTCATCAACTCGTTCTACTAGGGTATTACGGACATAAAAAAATACTCCTGTGGCAAACAGAAGCAACAATATTGCTGTGACCCCGGTATACCATAGGGCTAAACGACGGCGTGTCGCCTGAAACATAGACTCATCCCATTTTTACTTGTTTTAACTAAATGTCGGGAGAAGTCCCTCACTATAGCTAAGGCGGACACATCGAA